>DATFXS010000518.1:0-9402 GCA_035315605.1 Polyangia bacterium | reverse complement strand
GATCGGCCTCATCGCGATGAATCTCGGTGGGCCATCGTCGCTCGATGACGTCGAGCCGTTTCTGCTCCGGCTGTTCGGCGATCCCGACGTGATCCAGCTCGGCTGGCTCAGGTTCCTGCAGCCGCTGCTGGCGCGCGCCATCGTCAAGAAGCACGCCCCGCAATCGCGCGCGAACTACCAGCTGATCGGGGGCCGCTCGCCCATCCGGGAGGAGACGACCGCGCAGGCCGACGCCGTCGCCGCCGAGCTCGCCCGGCGCGGCCTGGTCGTGAAACCGGTGGTCGCGATGGCGGCGTGGCACCCGTTCGCCGACGAGGCGCTGGCCGCGCTGGCTGAGGGCGGAATCGAACGCGCCGTGGCGATGCCTCTCTATCCGCATCAATCGCGGACGACGACCGGGTCGTCGCTGAATCAGCTCGAGCACGCCCGCGCCCAGCGGGGCGGGATCGAGATCGCCGCCATCGAGCGCTACCCGGACGCCGACGGCTATGTGAAAGCCGTCGTCGCTCGCGTCGAGGAGGCGATCGCGACGCTGCCCGACGAGCACCGCGCCACGGCGCCGGTGCTGTATTCGGCGCACGGGTTGCCGGAGGTCTACATCAAGCGCGGCGATCCCTACCTCGACGACATCCGCATCACCGTCGAGGCGGTCAGCCGCCGGCTCGGTCTCGGCGCGCGCGCCCGCCTCTGCTTCCAGAGCCGCGTCGGCCCGCAGCGCTGGCTGCAGCCGGCGACCGAGACGGTTCTGGACGAACTGGCCGCGGCCGGCGAGAAAGCCGTCGTGGTCGTCCCGATCGCGTTCACGGGCGAACACATCGAGACGCTGCAGGAGATCGACATCCTCTACAAGGAACGCGCCACGAAGGCCGGCATCGTCCACTTCGCCCGCGCGCGCACGGTCGGCTGCCACCCCGCGTTCATCGCCGCGCTGGCCGATCTGGTCGAAGCGGCGGCGCACGCGCGCGGCTGGGCGTAGGAGCGCGCCGTGCGCGTCCTGATCGTCGGCGGCGGCATCTCCGGCCTTGCGACCGCGCACCTCGCCGCCGCGCGCGGGCACGACGTCGCCTTGATCGACGACGCCGCGACCCCGGGCGGCCTCATCGGCAGTGTCCGCCGGGACGGCTTCCTGTGCGAGCGCGGGCCGCAGGCGGTCCTGGACGGGCCGGAGGAGACGCGCGCGTTGATCGCCTCCGCCGGCCTGTCGGATCGCCTGCTGCGCGCGGCGCCGGCGGCGCGCCGGCGCTTCGTCTACGTCGGCGGCGCGCTGCGCCCCTTCCCGGCCAGCCCGCCGGCGCTGATCAAGACCGACCTCCTTTCGGCGGGCGGGAAGCTGCGCCTCCTCGCAGAACCTTTCGTCGGACGCGCCGCGGACGACGAGTCGGTGCTGGCCTTCGTCACCCGGCGGTTCGGACGCGAGGCCGCCGAGCGTGCGGCGGCGCCCGCCCTGATCGGCGTCTTCGCGGGCGACGCGGCGGCGCTGTCGGTCCGCACCGCCCTGCCCCGCGTCGCCGCGATGGAGCGCGAGCACGGCAGCATCCTGCGCGCTTTGATGCGCAAGAAGAAAGGCGGCCCCGGAATGGGCAGCCCCGTGTCGTTCCCCGACGGTCTCTCCGAGCTGCCGGCCGCGCTCGCGCGGTCGCTGGGCGCCAGGCGGACCCAGGGACGCGCCATGGAGATCGCCCCGATCAGCCAGAACTTGGGCGGCTGGCGGGTCGTCACCGCGGCGGGCGCCACCGTCGACGGCGATCGGCTGGTGCTGGCGACGCCGGCCGGCACGACGGCGGCCCTGCTCGCGCGCCTCGCGCCCGACGCGGCGGCAGCATTGCGCGCGATCCCGCACGCGCCCGTCGCCGTCGTCTGCCTCGGTTTTCGATCCGCCGACGGCCTGGGAGTCGATCTGGACGCGTACGGCTTCGTCGTCGCGCGCGGCCAGGGCGTCAGCCTGCTCGGCTGCCAGTACGAGACGTCGGTGTTCACCGATCGCGCGCCCGCGGGCGGCGTGCTGCTGCGCGCGCTGCTGGGCGGCACCTTCGAGCCCGAGCTGGTCGACGCCGACGACGGCGCGCTGGCGGCGCGAGCGATCGGCGATCTCCGGCGCACCGCCGGCCTCACGCGCGATCCGGATTTCGTCGACGTCTGGCGCGCGCGGCCCGGAATTCCGCAATACGATCTCGGCCACGCCGAACGGATCCGCACCGTCGACGCGGCGGTCGCGCAGATCCCGGGGCTCGCCGTGATCGGCAACGCGCTCCGCGGCGTCGGCGTCAACGACGGCATCGCCGCCGCGACGCGGCTCGCGGCCGAGCTGTCACCCACTGCACCGAGTTAGTTAACCTTGATTCTCGGCCCGTGCGGTCGGATGCTTCGGCGACGGAGGCACTGATGCGCGCGATCAAGAATCTGTTCGTACTGGCGATCATCCTCGCGATCCTCGCGGGCGCGGCCACGATCGGGCTGCGCGTCGCGCGCGGGAAACCGTCCGGCGTCGAGGAGGTGAAGCCCGGCATCGTCGCGGTCAGCTCGGTCAGCTCCTACGTCTACGCCGCCAAGGTCGGCAACAAGGTGATCCTGTTCGACGCGGGCGCGGACCCAGAGGCCCGACCGATCGACGCGGCGCTGGGCTGGCTGCACGCCGGGCGCAGCGACGTCACCGACGTGTTCTTTTCGCACGGTCACGGCGACCACACCGCCGGCGCGTCGTCGCTGGGCCGCGTCCGGACGCGCGTCGGCTCGGGCGATCTGGCCCTGGCTGAAAAGAAGGTCCCGCCCGAGGCGCTGGCCGGCAGGCTCTTCACGCTGGCGATGAGCTTTCCCGCGATCACCGCGACCGATCCGCTGACCGGAGCCGCCACCATCGACGTGGGCGAAGGCGCGGACGCCAAGAAGGTGAAGGCGTTCCCGATCCCCGGCCACACGCAGGGCTCGTACGCGTTCCTTTACGACGGCGTGCTGTTCGTGGGCGACGCGATGGTCTTCAAGCAGGGGCGGCTCGATCCCGCGATCAAGCTGTTCGACGCGCACCCGGACGAGAACAAGGCCTCGATTCGCGCGCTGCAGAAGCAGATCGAGAACGAGGAGATCGACATCATCTGCACGGGCCACGGCGGCTGCACGCCCAAGGGGCTGGGCCGCAACCAGCTGACCGATCTGATTGCGCGGATCTAGGTTTCGCTGATTGCCAGCGTATAGGTGAAGCGACCGACCCGGTTGAGCGCGCGCCGCAGTTCGAAACGAGCGTCGAGGACCCGGCTCGACTGCGGCGCTTCAGACGGCGCGGACGATCGGTAGCTGTCGCCGTCCAGCGTGAGAATCTGAAACGACATCTCCTCCCCCCGCGCATCCACCAGCCAGTACTCCGGGATGCCGGCGCGCTCGTAAGCCGCCTTGAGCCGAACGAGATCCTTCCGGGTGGACGAATCGCTGACGACCTCCAGCACCAGATCGGGTATCCCGACGATCTCGACGAACTCGTCCCGGCGCCGTCTTCGCCGGGTCAGAGTCACGCGCCCCGATTCCGACGCGCCCCAGGAGACGAACTGGAAGTCCGGCTCGGTACTGACCCGCGCCGCGACGTTGGTCAGCAGGGCGCCGTCGCAATAACCCTCGCCCAGATCGCGATCGCGAATGTGCCGAAGCAGCGCGGCCGTGAACTCGCCCTTGACCTTGAGATGGGTCTCCAGCGATTCGGGGCTCATCGTGAACCACATCTGGCCGTCCACAAAGGTCGGATGAACGTGCTCCGGGAAACGAAGAGCCGTGACCCAGCGGCGGAATCCCCGGTGTGTGGCCGCGCTCTTGGGTACACGTACGCGGCGTTTGTCTCGCAGGCGTATGAATCCTCGAACTGCCGATTGCCGCATGCCACACGAGTCTATCGCCGTTTCGGGGAAACGGTTGCGCGCGGGGCTGAATCTCAGGCGAAAGGCCTTATAGTCCCGGCGTGCATGCGACCCTGATCTGCGCCGCGGCGCTGGCGCTGGCCGCGCCCGCTTCGCGGCAGCCATCGGCGGACGAGCAGCGCCTCTACGACGAGGGCCTCCGGGCGTTCCAGGCTGGCGACGCGCGCGCGGCTGAAAAAGCCTGGAAGGCGGGCTACGCGGTCGGGCACGATCCCGCCTTCCTGGTTCACATCGGCGAGGCGCAGGAGAAGGCCGGCGCGCCCGCGGAGGCGGCCGACAGCTACCGGCACTATCTGCGCGAAGCACCGGACGCCGCCGATCGCGCCGAGATCGAGCAGCGGCTGGCCCGGCTGGCGCCCGCGGCCCCGCCCGAAACGCCGGCGCCCTCGCCCGCCGAGACGCCGGGAGAATTCGGAGGCGTGCCCTCGACGCCACCGCCGATCCCGCCGCCGCAAACGCAGATCGCCCCTCCCGCCCCGGGCGGTCGCGGCGCCGGCGGCAAGCCCGGGCAGGAAGAGACCGGCTGGAACCGCTACAACATCACGGCGGTCACCTCCGCCGGCGTCGCGGTGGTGGCGCTGGGCGTGGCGGCCCTGTTCGCGGCGCAGGCCAGCTCGGACCAGGACGACATCGACCGCCTCCTCAGGTTCCGCACCGACACCGGCGCGCCGCTGAAGTACTCCGCGATCGCGGATCAGTACGAGCAGGCGATGGCCGACGGGCCTCGCCACGCGCGCAACGCGAAGATCGCGCTCGCCGTTTCAGCGGCGGCGGCCGCGGTGGCGGCGACGTTCTTCGTGCTCGACGCCCGGCTCGGCACGGAGCCGGCCGTCACGATCGCGCCGGCGGGGCACGGCTTCGCGGCCACCGGAGGCTGGCAGTGGCGTTTCTGAAGCGACCGGCGCTTCTGCTGGCCGCGCTGATCGCCCTCGCCGGCACCAGCTGCTTCTCGGCCAAGCAGCCCGGCTGCGCCTTCTCGTGCGCGGAGGACGGCGTCTGCCCGACCGGCTACAGCTGTCAGGCCGACGGCGTCTGCCACCGCGACGACGGCCAGGGAACATGCGACATCCCCTCGCAGGTCGACGCCGGGCAGGACGGGGTCAGCGCCGACGGCGATGCCGCGTCCGGCGACGGTCCCTGATCACTTCGGCGCGGGCGCCCCCGCGGGCTCGATCACCTTCAGCGTCTTCATCAAGTTGGCGCAGGTCTTCTCCAGCTCGTTCCGGTCGTCCTCCGGATCGCTCCTGCAGTAGTAGAGGTGAAGCACGCCGGGGGTGAGCGCGGTGGACGGCTTGTCCACGCTCTGCACCGAATTGTTCTTGCCGTCGAACTGGACGACGCCGTTGTACGGCGCCTCGGCCTTCTGAAGCCTGCTCCAGAGCTTCGTGTGGTGCTCGGGGCTGTCGCCGGCCGGTTCGTCCACGCGCTCGACACCGACCTCGTAGCCCTTGTCCGACTGCACCTTCAAGCGCACCTCGACGAAACGGGCGGCGCCGGTGGCTGAAACGTCGGGCATCACGTACGCGTACAGCGTGCTGTCTTCCGACAAGAGGGGCGCGTCGACGCTGCCGCGAAAACCGCCGACGTCCAGCGCCAGCCGTTTTTCCAGGCGCACCGCGACGCCCCCGCCGGACAGCGCCTTCGGCTTGTAGGCCTCGGGAAGGCGGAGAAATTCGACCCAATCACTGATGCGCCCGTAATAGGACAGCGTGACCCGCGGGGCGTGCCACTTCGCGTTCCGGCGGTACGTTTCCTCGGTGCTGGTCGGCAGCATGATCCACCGGCAGGCCAGCCCCGCCGGGTTCGTGAGGCAGTTGAGGACCGCGGATTCATCCGAGAAGCCGAACCGCCAGACGTACGTCAGCCACGGCCGCCCGAGCTCGTCCGTCCAGCGCTCCCGCTCGGCCGGCTCGCCGAAGCTGTCGTACGGGATCTCCTGTCCGGCGAAGGGCCGCTTCAGGTCGAGCAGCCGCACGATCGTCTCCGCCAGGGGCTTGGGCGATTCGTAAAAGCGCTCCAGCGTCGTCCCGCGCGGCCGCGCGATGATGACCTCCCCGTAGCGCTTGTCGGTCGCGAAGTACGCCCATTGCCCGGGCGTCAGCTCTCGGTTGTTGTAGTTGTAGTGGGCGATCTTCCACTTGCCGCTGCTGTCCAGCGCGAAGTGCCCGAGCCCGAACGGTATGTTCGCGCTTCGCAGGTACGTCCGCAGGTTCGGGTGGCGCGGAAACAGCTCCGCCGCATACGTCGCCTCGAGCTCGGCCCGCCCCCCCGCCGCGAACACGGCGTAGGCCTTGCGGACAGCCTCGCGCAGCTCGCCGAGAGTGGCGGGCAGAGGCGACGTGAACCGCCAATCCTTGAACAGCTGCTTGTTGTCCACCCGGAAAGGGACCCCTTTGGACCAGAACTCGCTCTGGTCGGTGCCGACCTTGGCGGCCTCCGCCATCGGCAGCGCGATGTTCAGATTCTCGGTCGGGCTCTTGCGAACGACGATCCCCAGGACGCGACCGGCCGCGTCCACCAGCGGTCCGCCGCTGTTGCCCGGTGACGCGGGGGCGGTGAAGCGAATGTACTCGAACCGCCCCGCCTGGTCCTCCAGGGTGAACGACGTCACCGTGCCGCCCCGGATGACCACCCCCTGCCCGAGGGCGTTTCCCACCGTGAACACGGCGTCCCCGACGCTCACCTCGGTCGCGATGTCCAGCGGGATGACGTTCCGGGCCGGCGACACCAGCTCGAACTCGGCGACGTCGCGATAGTCCGAGTAGCGAAGGATGCGCCCGATCTCGATCATCGCCCCCGTGGCGCTCCGCAGGTAATAGTGCGTGGCCTGCGACTGATCCGCGGACAGCACGTGCGCCGCCGTGATGAAGTGGCCGTTCGGAATGGCGAACGCCGTCCCGATGCTGTGGACCTTGGACTGCCGCTCCCGGTAGGGCAGCAGATCGACCGGTAACGGCGTCTGGTACTTGACGGCCTCGTCCTCGATCCGCGGGGTGACGATCTCGAACACGCCCCGGCTCAGGCGCTGGATGGCGTGGACATCCAGCGTCGCCGCGACGGGGTGCGAGGGCCGCGATCCCGACTGGCCGACGCACCCCGCCACCCCCACCACCACCGCCATCCGCATGACGTGTCGCCGGCTCACGATCGTGTGCCGGATTCTATCCGGACCACGCCCGAGGTGCCGTGACAAAACCAGCCGAAGGTGATGCCGTTTTTGGCATGGAGGACCCGCGTCCGCGCGTATAGACTGCCGCGCGGTAAACGGACATGGGGTTCCTCGACCGCTTCTCGAAGGACGGCCGCGACGCGCGCGCCCGCGAAAAGAACGCGGCCCGCGCCATCAACAAGTACATGCAGTCGCCCGACCGCCTGAAGGCGATGCAGGCGCTGCGCGACGACGGCTCCGACGAGGCCCTGTTCGCGCTGATGAAGCGCTTCGGGATGATGTACGACAAGAGCATCGAGGACGAGCAGGAAAAAGAGTGGGTCTTCGAGTGGCTGGTCGAGAAAGGCGCGGCCGTGCTGCCCGCCCTGAAGAAGTACATGCTCGCGGCGGATTCGATCTCGTGGCCGCTGCGCCTGCTGGACAAGGTCGTCGATGGGAAAGAAGGGCGCATCGATGTCATCGCCGGTGTGCTCGAGCGCCACGAGCCCGGGTACGAACGCGACCCGACCAAGAAGATCCAGCTTTTGACCCACATGAGCGGGCTGAAGCACGCGCGGGTGCCGCCGCTGGCCGCGCCTTACCTGGGCGACATGGACGAGGGCGTGCGCTACGCCGCGGTCGAGGCGCTGCTCAAGCAGGCTGACGAGGGCGCGGCGCGCTTGGCGCTGCTCGACGTGCTGGGCAAGGAAGAGAGCCTGCGGCTGCGCATCCGCATCTCGGACGGCTTCGCCGATCTCGGCTGGGGCGTGGCCGACCGGCGCGAACAGATCGAGAAGGCGTTGCCGGACAGCTTCCAGCTCGACGGCCGCGCCGACGCTATTTTCATCAGGAAGAAACCGGGAGCGAAGGAATAACCAACCGCCGTGCCGAAACGCGAAGACATCAAGTCCGTCATGGTCATCGGGTCGGGGCCGATCGTGATCGGCCAGGCCTGCGAGTTCGATTACTCGGGCACCCAGGGCGTGAAGGCGCTCCGCGAGGAGGGCTACCGGGTCGTGCTGGTCAACTCGAACCCGGCGACGATCATGACCGATCCCGAGATCGCCGACCGCACCTACGTCGAGCCGCTGACGGTCGACGTGCTGACCAGCATCATCGAGCGCGAGCGCCCCGACGCGATCCTGCCGACCCTGGGCGGACAGACGGCCCTGAACCTGGCGCTGGATCTGCATCGCACCGGCGTCCTGGACGCGTATGGCATCAAGCTGATCGGCGCGCAGGTCGAGGCGATCGAGAAGGCCGAGGATCGCCTGCTGTTCAAGAAGGCGATGGAGAAGATCGGCCTGGCGGTGCCGCTGTCGGGTTACGCGCACAGCCTGGAAGAGGCGCGCACCATCCAGGCGAAGATGGCCGCGGAGACCGGCGTCGGCTATCCGGTGCTGCTGCGGCCGTCGTTCACGCTGGGCGGCTCGGGCGCGGCGGTGGTCTGGAACGGCGACGAGTTCGACACCAAGGTCAACTGGGGCCTGCAGCAGAGCCCGCGCGGCGAGGTGCTGGTCGAACAGTCGGTGCTGGGCTGGAAGGAATACGAGCTGGAGGTGATGCGCGACAAGCGCGACAACGCGGTCATCATCTGCTCGATCGAGAACTTCGATCCGATGGGCGTGCACACGGGCGATTCGATCACCATCGCGCCCGCCATGACCCTGACCGACAAGGAATACCAGATCATGCGCGACGCGGCCCTGGCGGTGATCCGCGAGATCGGCGTCGAGACCGGCGGATCGAACATCCAGTTCGCGATCAACCCCGACAACGGGCGGATGATCGTCATCGAGATGAACCCGCGCGTGTCGCGCAGCTCGGCGCTGGCGTCGAAGGCGACCGGGTTTCCGATCGCGAAGATCGCGACCAAGCTGGCGATCGGCTACACGCTGGACGAGGTCCCGAACGACATCACGCGCGAGACGCCCGCCTGCTTCGAACCGACCATCGACTACGTCGTCACCAAGGTGCCGCGCTTCGCCTTCGAGAAGTTCCCGGGCGCCGACGACGAGCTGGGCCCGCAGATGAAGTCGGTCGGCGAGGTGATGGCGATCGGCCGCACCTTCAAGGAGAGCCTCGGCAAGGCCCTGCGCTCGCTGGAGATCGGCCGCTGGGGCCTGGACCTGGACCAACAGGGCAACGCCTCGTCGCTCGATGATCTGAAGCGGCAGATCGTGCGCCCGAGCCCCGACCGGCTGTGGCAGCTCGCGGAGGCGATGCGCGCGGGCCTGAGCGAGGCCGAGGCCTACCAGCTGACGAAGATCGATCCCTGGTTCCTGCGCAATCTGAAACAGATGATCGACGAGGACGAGGCGGTCCGCATCGACGGCGCGAAGCGCGGCGCCGCGG
>DATFXS010000517.1:0-4142 GCA_035315605.1 Polyangia bacterium | reverse complement strand
CGCGGCGGGACGACGGGCGCGGGCGGAACCGGCGGCACGGGCGGCACGCCGCCCTCGTCCGGTCACAGCGGCTGCGCTGTCGCCGGTCCGCGCGCGGGCGGCAACGAGCCGCTCGTGTTCCTGCTGCTGCTCGCACTCACGGTGCGGCGCCGCGATCGACCACTCCGATCCCCTCGCCCCGCGAAGCGGGGAGAGGGTTAGGGCGAAGGGCAGCCGCTAGCGCCGGCGGCGGCGCGCCACGATCAAACCGGCCACGCACAGCAACGCGGCCCAGCCGACTCCGGCGTGACTGCCGGCGACGCTGCAACCGCCGCCACCGCCGCCACCGCTGCCGCCGCTGGTGCCGCCGCCGCTGCCACCGGCGCCGCACGGGCCGGCGTCGGGCGCGTCACAGGCGCGCGTGAACGTACAGTACGGGAAGACGCACTTCGCGCCCTGTCCCATGCACTTGCAGTCGGTGTCCACCGTGCACCAGCCGTCGGCGCCCTTGGCCGCCCCTCCGGCCGGCTGGCAGGTCATCGACGTCGCGCTGTAGACGCACACGTCACCCCCGCACTGCGGCGTCGCGATGCAGTCGATGTCGTTCGCGCAGGAGGTCGGGTTCGTCGCCGCGGCGGCGCTGCGCGCCACGCACAGAGAGACGACCCCGACCAAGATGCAGTTGAAGACCAACCAGGTGAGCGTGCGGGCGGACACGGTCATGCGCGTTCCCTCCAAAATCAGTTCGGGTGACTCTATCAAGTGCCCCGACGGCGCGCCACGGCTCAAGAAAATGACTGGCTTGGCCGGGCGGGCCGGTTCGCCGTCGGTGATCGGGCGTGAATCGCCCGCGACCGGCCGGTGCCGGTCATTGTAGGATCGGGGCCATGTCCGACGTGAGCGTCGTCGAGATCGAGAACGTCGTCCCGAAGCTTTACCAGGATCAGATCGAGGCCGAGACCACATCGGACGGGATGGCCTGGTATTTCAGGCTCGAGCCGGGGCGGACCGTGTCGGTGCTCGGCGCCAGCGGCGTCGACGCCACCTACAGCGGCTTCACCAACACCGTCTTCCACGTCGACAACGTCGGGGCGCCGCAGTCGTCGATGACGGCGCTGCTGCTGCCGTTGCTGTTCACATTCTGCGAGAAGGCGGGACGGCCCTTCAACCGGCTGCTCCGGATCCGCCTCGGCCTCTACCCGCGGATCATGGTCGACGCCATTCACCACCCGCACGTCGACTTCTACTATCCGCACTACAACGCGCTCTACTACGTCAACGACGCGGACGGCGACACGGTCCTGTTCAAGGAGACGTCCGAGGACGTGTCGCAGGCGATGCTGCCCGCCTTCATTCGCGAGCACCAGTTCACGATCGCCAAGCGCGTGACGCCGAAGAAGGGAAAGATGATCGGCTTCGAGGGCAAGCAGTACCACGCCAGCATGCACCCGATGCAGGCGACGCACCGGATCGCGATCGCGTTCAGTTTCCTTTAGGACGGATCGGACGACCGATCACGGCTGCATGCCGCCCGCCACCCAGGCCGCGATCACGGCCTTCTGGGCGGCGGTCAGGCAGAGGCTGGGGTCCGCCGGCGCCGAGCCGCCGCAGCCCGCCCCCATCGGCATCCACCCGTTGTTGATCGAGATCAGCGCGCACTCGCCGACCTTCTTCGGCATCGTCAACATCCCGGTGGTCGGATCCATGCCGTCCCAGCAGCCCATCGCGTCGACGCTGGTCACCAGTGTCAGCGCGTCGCTGTAGGTGGTCGCGATGTTGTGGCCGCCCAGGGCCTCGCCGGCGTGGCAGGGCGAGCACTTGGCCATGAAGATTGGCTGCGCGTCGTGCGCGTAGGTCACCGCCACGGCGACGTCGTTCATGCCGCCGTCCATCGGCGACGTCGAGGCCGGCAGGCAGCCGGCGAGCGCGGCGGCGGCCGCGAGGAGAGCGAGGCGAATGTGCGTCAAGGTCATGCGATTTTACCGGAGGAGGTCGAGGTTCGGTGGGTTCTATTGAATTTGTCGGCGGTACGCGAACGCGGGCGACGTTGCGACCTCGCGGATCAAGCCGGGGAATGTTTGCGCGGGACGGTTCAGGAACCGCTGCACGAGATCGTTGACGGCGCAGGCGGCCGTGGGCGGTTGCCCGGGCAGGCTCGGGTGCTCGACCGTCACGACGAGATCGATCATCCCGTACTGAAGCATCGCCCACGCCATTTCATTGACGAAACCCGGGCTGGCGGCGAGCGCGTTCGCCAGATCGGCTGCGCCAGCGATCGCTGCGCCGCCGGCTTCCTGCGGCAGCGTCGTATGAGGATCGATCGCCATCCCGTTCGGGTCGACGAGCGTGTAGCGCCCCATGATGTCGTAGTTCGCCAGCGCCAGGCCGTAGGGGTCGATCTGACCGTGGCAGGTGTCGCACGCGGGCATCGATGCGCGACCTGCAACCTGCTTCTGAGGAGTCCTCGTGGACAGGCTCCCGAAGTCCGCCTGGACGATCGGCGTCATGCTCGAGTCGGAGTGATAAGGCAGATACGTGCCGAGCATCCTCGTCTTCACGACGTATCCCCGCCGCACCAGGCTCACTTCGGTCGACCGGCTCAATGTCGAGAGGAACCCTGCATTCGTGAGAATGCCGCTGCGCTGGTCCGCAGGCAGCGTCGTCGGCACGAAGTCGGTCGCCGTCGCGCCCGGCGCTGGGACCTTGTAGATCGTCGTGGCGAGGCGGGAGTTGAGAAAGGTCGCGCGCGACGTGAGAAGGCCGGTCAGCGTGTCATCCCAGAGCCTGGCCTCGATGAACATGTGCGCCTCGGTCTGCATGTCGGCGAGCAGGGTCGGGGTCACCTCGGGATACATGCTCGAGTCGATGGGCGCCGTCGGCAGTTGATTCAGCTCGAAATACAGCTCCATCAGCTTCGTCAGCCAGGCGCGCGCGGCGAGCGTCCCGAGCAATCGGTCGACCTGCGGGCCGACGGTGTCGGGCGTCAGTGTGCCGGCCCGTGCGGCGTCGAGCAGCGGTTGATCGGGCGGGCCGTCGGTCAGGAAGAACGACAACGCGCTCGCCAGCTCGTCGGGGGTCAGCGGCACGCCGGGCGGCGACGTCGACGCGCGCGTCGGATCGCCCATCTCCGAACGATAGTAGAACTGCGGCGCGGTCAGGATCGCCGCCACACCCTGCTGGGTCGCCTGCTCGATGGTCGCGCTGCCGCGCGCGCTGTCGTAGCGAGCCAGCAGATCGGTCTGCTCGGTGGTGTCGAGCAGCCGCCGGTAGGCCTTCTCGGCGACGGCGGCGAGGTACGCCTTCGCGCAGTCGTCCGTGGACGGCGCGCAGCCGGTCACCGTGGAAAAGTTGTCGGCGACGTACTGACCCACGTGCTTCGCCTGGCTGGCGAACTCCATCAGCACGACGTCGTTGATGCTCAGCTCGTCGCCGTCGCTCGGTGGAAAATTCAGGCTGGCGTCGGGGGTCAACTGTAAGATCTGAGCGCTGATGACCGCGTTCGCCTCCGCATCGCCGAATAGTGCGCGGATCATGTAGTTCATCTCGTGGCTCGTCAGCGGGACCTGGCGCTGAGGCGCGAGCACCAGGCGCGCATCGGAAGGTCCGGTGCACGGATCCGGCGGGACGACCGTTCCACCACCCGCGCCACCGACGCTGCCTCCCGCCGTCGCACCGGTCCCGCCCGCGGCGCCGCCCGTCCCGGTCACGACCAATGTCCCGCCGCCCGTCCCGGCGGGCCCACCGAGGTGCGCGCCGCCGCACGCGCCAGATGCGGCGACGCAAACGGCCATCGCGAGGGCGAGGCGGGGCAGCACGGTGTCGAGGAAGTGCCGCCACGCGGCCGTCAGGGTTCAACGAAAGGTCGCCCGCCGGCGCCCCGTTTCACTGACAGGTGCCCGTGAAACCGGCGATATCGAGGGTGGGCGGCGCCGACGCGAAATCGGGCGCCAGGCCGTCGCCGAGCTGGCCGGCATCGTTGGCGCCCCAGCAGCGGACGCCGCCGCCGGTCATGAGCGCGCACGTGTACGCTGTTCCGAGAGCCATCGCGCGCACGCCGCCGAGGTTGTCCATCGTGGCGGGCGACAGGCGGTCGACGGAGATCTCGGTGTCGTCGCCGAGCTGGCCGATGTCGTTGGCGCCCCAGCAGCGCTCGCCGCCGGTCG
>DATFXS010000516.1:0-2114 GCA_035315605.1 Polyangia bacterium | reverse complement strand
CCGCGGCGCCGGCCGTCCCGCCTGTTCCGCCGGCGCCGGTCCCGCCGGACCCGCCGCTTCCTGCGGCGGACATGCCGGCCGTTCCGCCGCCCGCGGCCCCGCCCTTGCCGGCCGTGCCGGTCGCGGCGCCGCCGCCTGACGAGCAGCCGGCGAGCGCGACGACGCTCGCCACCGCCAGCGCCCGCCAAGGCGCCCGACAACACCAATTAGTAACCACGGTTAATTAATTCGACACCCCGGGCGCGTGGCTGTCAACAGCTCTCGCCAATCACTTGATGACCACGAAGTCGACGAGCAGGTAGTCGCGCTTGTTGGCGGCGGCCAGCACCTCGCGCAGGCGGCTCCAGGGGACGTCGCGGTCAGCCCACACGACCACGCGGCCCTCGAACGTCTCGGCCGGATGCAGCAGTGCGTATTTGTTTTTCAGAACCAGCAGCCGGTCGGCCAGGGCAGCGCCGCCGTCGACCACGCTGCCGTCGACCCGCAGGTCGGTGGGGGAGATCTCGACCACCGGCCCGGGCAGCAGCTCGTCGCCGTTCACGGCCGCGGGAACCCGGATCTCCTGCCGCGGCAAGCAGCAGATCTCCCCCGTCGCGCTGGAGATCTGCAGCAGGAAGCAGACCAACATGAGCTGCACCACGGTCAGCGGAAACAGGTTCAAGGTCAGCGACGACGGTCGTGGCAGCCGCGTTCGCCAGATTCGCCTCGGCCCTCGAACTGACCGCATCGACAATCAGACAGCCGGCGGGCGCGCAGGTTCCTCGTTCAAGGCGAGACGTCGATCTCGTCCCAGTGGGTGACGTTGCTGCTGACGTTGAAGATGTCGATCCGCCCGACGCTGGTGCCGAAGGCCGTCGGGAAGCTTCTCGTCGTGGCCATCGCGCCATCGACGTAGATGTCGAACACGCGGGTCGACCAGTTGATGTTGCGCAGCTCGACATGATGCCAGGCGGAGTCGGCGGTCAGGACGCCATAGGCGCTGCCGTCCAGCGGGTAGACGTCGTAGCCGATGATGCGGATCAAGTTGTTGTCGGCGGTCGCGCCGGAGCTGATGACGAATTCGCCCCCCACGCCCATCATCCAGAACCCGATGTGGGTCGGCTTGACGTTGAAGAACCTGTAGTAGGGCCCCTGGAAGTAGGTGCCGCCGGTCAGCTCGAGGCTGTGCGCGGTTCCGGCGGCGGCCGTCGAGGTGACGACGTTCGCGGTCCAGGTCCCCGGATTGGCGATCGACCCGTCGGTCGTGCCGTCCTCGAAGGTCGCGGACAGGAACGACGTGACGCACTTCCCGAGGTAGCAGCTGTTGGGGTTGCAGGTGGTCGAGGCCGTCACGTACCCGGACCCGTCGGCGTTGCAGACCCGGGCCACGTCGCCGTCGCAGAGCGGTCGATTCGCGGTGCAAGCGGTCTGGTACAGGGCGATCTCGTCCCAGTAGAACGCTCCGGTCGCCTGGAGGTAGATCGTCGATGTCGGCGCCAGCCCCGCGGCCACGTTCGCAACGACGAGCGCGTCGTTGATGTAGACGTCGAAGGTCATCGCCTGCCAATCGATGTTGCGAAGCTCGACGTGGGTCCAGGTGTCGACCTGGTACGGAACGCTGAACAGGCTCGATTGGCCGTACAGCGTGATGAAGCCGGGGCCGAAGTTCACCGGGGCGCCGAAGTCGATCTCCGCGATCCCCGCGAAGGAGATGGACGCGCGCTGCGTGTCGGTGGCGCGCGCCCAGAAGCTGATCGCCGTCGGCTGGAGCGCGGTCGCGAGGCTTCGATAGAGAGTGGCTCCGCTCTCGCGAAAGCTGTAGGTCGTACCGGCGGCGGCGAGCGTGTTCGTGACCGCCGAGCTGCCGAGCGTGGCCGACAGCGGGTTCCAGCCGACGGCGTCGCCGTCTTCGAAGTCCTCGATGAAAGTTGGTTTGATGCCGCCGCCTCTCCCCGCGGCGCCGGCCGCGCCGCCGCTGCCGGTCGTCCCCGCGCTGCCCGCCGTGCCGCCGCTGCCCGTCGTCCCCGCGGCGCCCGTCGTGCCGCCGCTGCCGGTCGTCCCCGCGCTGCCCGCCGTGCCGCCGCTGCCCGTCGTCCCCGCGGCGCCGGCCGCGCCCCCGCTACCCGTCGTACCCG
>DATFXS010000515.1:0-2290 GCA_035315605.1 Polyangia bacterium | reverse complement strand
CTCTCCCCGCTTCGCGGGGCGAGGGGACCGGACGGGCGGGTTGCCCCTCTCCCTAACCCTCTCCCCGCTTCGCGGGGCGAGGGGACCGGACGGGCGGGTTGCCCCTCTCCCTAACCCTCTCCCCGCTTCGCGGGGCGAGGGGACCGGATCCGCTTCGTGGGCTAGGGCGTCGCGGCCAGGATCGCGGACAGCTTCTTGGTGATGCCCGTCTTGATCAGATCCGCGAACGGGGTCATCAGGAACCCGAGGCTGAGATCGATCCGCACGCGCGCCGGTTCCAGCATGACGCGCGCATCGAGGCCCTTGCGCGACACCGACAGTTCGTTGTCGCTCTTCCAGGTGCACGACGCGCCGTATTCGGTCGACAGCTTGCCGGTCGCCTCGCTGATGCGCTTCTTGGCCTCGTCGGGCGCGAGCGTGTGCGGGATATCGAGCTGGTACTTGGGCACCGCGTCCTCCGTTATTCCTTCTCTTCTGGCTTGGCGACACCCGTCGGGGCGTTCCGGTCATACGTGAACCGGGCGACCTCCAGCTGGTTCATCGCCAACTTGATGATGGTTCCGTCGCCCTGCAACAGCGGCTGCTTCTGGAACAGGTGGTAGGTGCGCATCCCGTCACGGGCGGGCGGGTCGCCGTGCGACTTCTTCCCGGGGATCCCGGATACGACCAGGATCTTCTCCCCCGGCTGCAGCATGAACCCGGGGTCGATCACGCCCAGGACCGAGCCGCGCTTGCCCTTCTTGCCGGAGATCACCTGCAGCCCGGCGGTGCTGACCGACGTCGCGCCGGCGTTCTCCAGCACGAACCATTCGCCGTTCAACTGCTTCTTGTCGGCGGTGGCGTGGGCTTCGCGGAACATCAGCGGCATCGATCGCTCCTTGTCAGACCTCGAGGATCTCGGCTTCCTTCTTGGCGGTGATCTCGTCGACCTTCGTGACCGCCTTGTCGGTGGTCTCCTGCACGCTCTTCAGGCCCTTGCGCTCGTCGTCCTCGGTGATCGCCGAATCCTTGAGCGCCTCCTTCAGCATCTCGTTGGCGTCGCGGCGCGCGCCGCGCAGGGCGACCTTGGCCTCCTCGGCCATCTTCTTGACGACCTTCACCAGCTCCTGGCGCCGCTCCTGGGTCAGCGCCGGCATCGGCAGGCGCACCAGCTCCCCGTCCGACTGCGGGTTCAGGCCCAGCTGCGCGGCGCGGATCGCCTTCTCGATCTCGGGGATCAGCGACCGCTCCCACGGCTTGACTGTGATGAGGCGCGCGTCGGCGACCGCCAGGGACGCGACCTGGTTCAGCGGCGTCGGCGTTCCGTAATACTCGACGCGGACGCCGTCGAGGATCGACAGGTTGGCGCGGCCCGTCCGGACCTTCCCGAGCTCGCGCCGGAAGGCCTCGATCGCTTTGTCGATGTCACCCTGCAGGCTTTTGATGATGTCGTTCACCATGATCACGTCCCTCCGACGACGATTTGCATCTACATGGTTCGCGCGGCCGGCCCCATGCGCGGGTCACGGCGTTCGTCCAGCACCAGCGTTCCGAGCGGCTCACCCAGCACGACCCGCCGGATGTTGCCCGGCGTGGTCATGTTGAAGACCAGGATGGGAAGATTGTTGTCGCGGCACAGCGAGATCGCCGTCGAGTCCATCACGCCCAGGTTCTTGTTGAGGACGTCCAGGTACGACAGCCGCCGGTACATGCGCGCGTTCTTGAACTTGTGCGGGTCCTTGTCGTAGACGCCGTCGACCTTCGTCGCTTTCATGACGATCTCGGCGCCGATCTCCATGGCGCGCAGCGACGCCGCGGTGTCGGTCGTGAAGTACGGGTTGCCGGTGCCGGCCGCGAAGATGACCAGCCGTCCCTTCTCGAGGTGGCGGATGGCGCGGCGCCGGATGTAGGGCTCGGCGATCCGCTCCATCTCGATGGCCGACAGCACGCGCGTGTGCGAGCCGCGCGATTCCAGCGCGTCCTGCAGGGCCAGCGAGTTGATCACCGTCGCCAGCATCCCCATGTAGTCGGCGTGGGCGCGGTCCATGCCGGCCGAGCCGCCGCGGAAGATGTTGCCGCCCCCGATCACCATCGCGATCTCGACGCCCAGGCTGTGGACGTCGATCAGCTCGTCGGCGATCTGCGCCAGCGTCGGCTGGTCGAGGCCGAACTTGCTCGACCCCTGCAGCGCCTCGCCCGACAGCTTCAGGAGGATGCGCCGGTACTTCACCCCCGGCGCCAGCGGCCGTTTGCTCGGCGTCGCCTCGTCGTCGCCGCCGACGCCGTTGTGACGGCGCGCCCCTTCACCGGC
>DATFXS010000514.1:0-18462 GCA_035315605.1 Polyangia bacterium | reverse complement strand
TTGCCGAGCTGGGGATCCCCTGGCCGCATCTGAACGCGGTCGTGGTCGCCGTTAGCGAGCTCGGCTGCGGCACGCTGCTGTTGCTCGGGGCGCTGTCGCGGCTGGCCGCGATTCCGCTGATCGTCAGCATGACGATCGCGATCTTGACCGCGCGCCGCGGCGATATCCACAGTCCGGCCGACCTGTTCGCGCTCGACGAGCTGATCTACATGGCGCTCGCGCTCGTGATCCTGGTGCTCGGCGCCGGCGCGATCTCCGCCGACGGCCTGATCGGCCGCCGCTTCTTTCCGTCCCCACTCACAACGCCAACCAAAGGAGATCGATCATGACCATGAAGGGAACATTGATTGCGGCCGCGGTCGCAGGGCTGTTCGCGACGGCGGCGCCGCTCGCCGCCTCGGCCGCCGAGACGTCCGTTCACTGCCAGGGCGTCAACTCTTGCAAGGGCAAGGGCAGCTGCAAGGGGGCGGACAACTCGTGCAAGGGGCAGAACGGCTGCAAGGGCAAGGGCTGGGTCGCGATGAGCGAGAAGGACTGCAAGGCGAAGGGCGGGATGGCCGCGCCCGCCGACAAGAAGTAGCGCTCAGGACGGTTGCTGCGCGGGCGCGGGCGGCGGCGCGCTCTGGCTCGCCGTCTCCCGCTCCTTGAGGAACCAGCGCACCCGCGTCCGTCCGAACTCGCGCAGCTCTTCCAGCAGCTCGGAGCGCCGATCCAGCTTCGAGCGATAGTTCAGATCGCGGTCCAGCGAGATGCGCGACACGCGGATCGGTTGGAAGCGCGGGTCGTTCAATCCGCCGCGCGCGATGGCCCGGTTGATCATCGCGATGAACGACAGCTCCTGCTCCAGCGACAGGTTGCCGGACAGCTCGTTCCGCCGGTCGAGGATCTCGTGCGTCTCGGTCGGGATGCGCGGGCAGGTGCTGGGGTTGATCTGGATGATCCAGAGCTCGTCGATGTGATGCTCGATCAGATCGTGGATGGGCGGGTTCTGAGAGAACAGGCCGTCCCAGTAGATGCCACGATTCGGCACGTTGACGGCGCGGAACAGCTCGGGGATGGCGGCGGACGCCAGCAGGCACTCGATCGACAGCTCGTCGCCGGTGAAGATCTCGAAGTGGCCGCTCAGCACTTCGACCGCCCCGATCTGCAAGATCGGCGCGCCCGGCCGCCGCGCCAGCGCGCGCAGCTCGTCGAAGTCGAAGTACTCGGTCAGCACGCTGCGGAAATACTCCTCGCCCCAGGGCGGCACGTGATACGGGCTGACCTCGGGCATGACCATGAGATCGCGCAGGGTCATCATGCTCATGAGCGAGTGGTTCGCGATCAAATCCCACAGCTCCGTGGCGGCCATCGCCCGCCAGAACGACTGCAGCTTCCGGATCGCCGAGCCCGGGTCGCCCCGCAGCAGACCCTCCCAGGCCAGCGCCGCGCAGATCGCGCCGCCCGAGGTGCCGCTGAGCGCGACCACCTCGGCGTCGTCGGGCATCTCGGCGAGCAGGCCCTGCAACACGCCCGCGGTGAACGCCGTGTGGCTGCCGCCGCCCTGACACGCAATCGCCACCCGCTTCCGTGTCATCGCACCCCAAGCTAACGGTGAAAAACGACGCCGAGCCCTCGGGCGTCCTCTGATTCGCGGTCGGTCGGATTGTCAGGAGAGCTCGTCGCTCGCGGTCAGCGCCCAGTCCGATCGGGTGTGCCGCTCGGGGCGCGGCGAATCGTCCAGCAGGGACGACCGGACCAGATCGGCCTCGGCGAGCAGGCGGCGAAGCCGGCCGTTCTCCAGGTTGCCGTAATCGGTCGCATCCTCGAGCACCCGATCGATCAGCTGGTAGGCGGTCGCGCGCGCGCCGGCATCCGGCGCCACCAGGCCGACCTCGAGCGCGATCTCGAGGACGCCGTCCAGCACCTCCGGATCGCCGGCGCCGTAGCGCAGCGGCGCCTCGACCGCGATCGAGATCAGCTCGCGCAGCTCGGCCGCCATCACCGACACGCGCACCTCTCCATCGTCGTCGACCACGTTCCAGTCGCCCAGCGGCGTGCGCGCGAGCCGGCGCAGCACCGACCGGATCTGATGCAGCGCCTGGCGCGCCGTGTACGAATCGTTGTCGGTCGACGCCAGCGCACGGGCGGCGACGTCCGAGAGAATGCGGATTCCGTAGGCAGGGTCCAGCTCGGACTCCCGCACCGGCGCGATCGTCAGGCGGCCCGCCAGCCGCCGCGTCAGCCGCGGCGTCACGATGCGGCCGCGGTCGGCGCTGGCCCAGCCGACCACCTCGCCGGCGTCGAAATAATCGCCGACGGGACGGCTGATGCGGACGCGCACGCCGGCCCGGCGCGCGATGCGGACGAGGCCGCGGACGTCGACCTCGGCGAGATAGCCGGAGGCCCGCGCCACCAGCGCGGTCGCGTCGCCCGGCAGCGCCAGCGCTCCCGCCTTCGCGAGCGGCAGGCCGCGAATGCGGGTCGTACGCCGCTCGATCGCCGCGAACGTCGATTCGCGCACCAGCCCGAGGATCCGTTCGACGCGCAGGTACCGGTAGGTGCGAATCATCGCTGTCGTCAGCACCAGGAAGGACGCCAGCACCAAGGTCACGCCGATCGACAGCACGATGCGGGGCCGGGCCGCGTCCTCGCGTTCGAACCCGACCTCGCGCACCGCCGCCAGCATGTAGCCGGCGGTCAGCACGAAGATCGGCAGCGCGCGGCGATAGGGGACGTTGCGAAGATAGTAGGGGACCAGCCGGGGCGAGTACTGATTGGCGGCCGACTGGATCATGGGCGCGTTCAGCGAGATGACGATCGCCAGCACCGTGAGCTGAAGGCTCAGCATCGTCATCAGGAAGCTGCGGGTCTCGGCGGTCGTCTTGATCCAGGCCTTGCCGAGGACGATCACGGCGAGCTCGGGCGCCATGTCACGCGCGGCCAGCGTCCCCAGGTACAGCCCGACGATCGCCGCTCCGATCAGGACGAACCAGTACGGCTGGCGAAAAAACCGGCGCAGGCGGCTGGGCGACATTCGCATCGAGATGACCGGCGCGTTCGTTGGCACGGTACGCATCGACCGGGCGCGCGCCAGCCCGGCGCGCTCCGTTTTCAGAGGTCTCCTGAGGGCGACCGACGCTTGCTGTGCCTACGTTCGGGTATCCGGCGCCGTCAGCCGGGCTGAGGCCGTAACAATGTCGTGGCTGAGGAATGTGCCGCCTGTCGCGCGCGCCCTTCGTGCCGTGGAACGGCGCGCCCAGGTGGTCTGGAGCCGCGACCGCGCGTCGCTGCGCGGGGCCGCGGCGTTCGGAAACCGGGCGTTCCGGATCGCGATCCTCGCCGTGCGGGGCATCGTCACGCACCGGATCGGCCTGCAGGCAGCGGCGCTCACCTATTTCACGGTCTTCGCGATGGTGCCGACGCTGGTGGTGGCGCTCTGGGTCATGAGGTGGTTCGACTGGCTGCCGGTCGTGTCACCCGCGCTGCCGGGGAATGTCTCCGCGCCCAGCGGCAACCAGATGTTTCACGCGGCGCTGGGAATGGTCCTGGAGGCGGTCAGTCGCACGAGCGAGATCGCGGGCGGCGTCCTCGGCCTGGCCGCGCTGGTCTTCGCGATGTCGAAGATGTTCGGCTTCACGGAGCGCGCGCTGCATATCATCGCCGCGTCCGGGGAGCGCACGCCCAAGTTCTCACGCGCGCTCGCCTACGTCGCGCTGCTGCTGATTCCGCCGGTGACGCTCGGGGTGTCGGGCGTGCTGCTGGCGCTGTTGCGCCGGCAGTCGACGGGACCGCTCTCCCGTCTGCTCGGTGCGATCCCGGGGCTCGAGATCGGCCTTGGCGTCGTCCTCGGGTTCGGCGCGCTCTGGCTGGCGGTGACGCTGCTTTATGCCGCCGCCGCCCGCGCGCGCATCGCGTTCTCGTCGGCGGCGCTGGGCGGTGGCCTGGCGGCGCTGGCCCTGGTGGTCGTGTTCTGGGTCTTTGCCGGCTTGCAGGTGGGCGTGTCGCAGACGAGCGCCGTCGGGTCGGGTTTCTTCGCGTTTCCGGTCTTCCTGCTCTGGGCGTTCTCGTCGTGGTACGCGATCATGGTCGGCGCCGAGATCGCCGTCGCTCACGGCGTCGACCGCGTGCTCGTGCACGGAGCGGCGACCTTCCATCTCGACTGCGCGGGTGAGCGGCGGGCCGGTGTCGCCATCATGCTGAAGCTGACGCGCGCCGCGGAGGCCGCGCCCGGCGCGCGGGTCACGGAGGACGAGCTGGCGCGCGATCTCCGGCTGCCGCCTGCCATCGTCCGGACCCTCTGCTTCCGCCTGGTCAGGCGCGGGCTACTCACCGAGGATGTCCACGGCTTCTCCCTGAACGTCGACTCCGACGCGGTCACGGCGGACGTCGTCGCCGACGCCATCGACCGCGATCCCACGCTGGATCAGGCGGGCGATTCGGCGCGCAGCCTGCCGTAGGCGCGGCGCAGGCGGAACGCGGCCGAGATCAGGCTCAGCCCGAAGACCAGCAGGTACGCTCCCGCCAGCAGCAGCATCATCAGCGCGCCAGACGCCGGGCGCGCCAGCAGGAAGGCGCCGAAGCCGAGCGACGCCAGGCCGCCGAGCCCGATCGGCCAGTGGCGCTCGCCGCCCGATCGCCGCAGCGAGATCGCGCTCGCGATCTCGACCAGGCCGGCGATGATCGAACGGGCGGCGATCAGCATCAGGATGGCGCCGACGAGGGCGTCGGGGTGCGCGAACGCCAGCGCGCCGACCGTCAGGCTGAGCAGCCCCTCGAGGATGGTGCGGCCCCGCCCGGTGGCGCCGCGCTCGGCGCGCAGCGCGGTTCCGAGCGCGAGCACACCGTCGATGAACAGGTAGGCGCCGAGCGTCGCCAGCAGCAGGCCGCGCCCCATCGACGGCCGCGTCAGCAGCACAGCCGCGGCGCAGACCGCGAGCACGCCCCGGGCCCCGATCAGCGCCCAGGCCCGGTGAAAAGCGCTCTCGATCGCCGGCTTGGCGCGCATGCGTCGACCCCAAGATGGCAATGGCGCCGCCCGATGGTAAGGTGCCCGCCCATGAGCAAGCGAACCCGACCCCGCACTGCCGCTCAGGCGGCCCACCGCCGTCGCCGTCACGCCTTCCGGAGCGCGATGAATTCGCCCGAGGGCAGGGCCGCCCGCGCCGGCGCCGGCAAGAGCGCAGCGGCGAAACCGGCCGCGGCGCCGAAGCCCGCCGCCGCGCCGAAGCTGGCCGCCGCCACGCCTGTGCCGAAGCCGGCCGCCGCCGCGCCTGCGCCGAAGCCGGCCGCCGCCGCGCCTGCGCCTGCGCCGAAGCCCGCGGCAGCGCCTGCTCCCGCTCCCGCTGCCAAGCCAGCTGCGGCGCCCGCAGCGGCAGCGCCCGCGGCCGCGCCCCCCGCGGACCCGGGCAAGCCGCCGGCCGAAGGCTGAGCCGGCGCGTGCCCGGTCGCGCTCACGGCTTGGCTGGGTAGTAGATCGTCGAGCTGACCGGGATGCCGACGCAGTTGAAGAGCTTCGCCGCGTTGTCCAGCGCCTCCTGCGTCACCGACGCGTCCCATCCGAAACGGCCCGTGTGGTTGTCGATCATCGTGCCGTCGATCTCTCCCGCCATCAGCACCATCGGCGCGCCGCCGCCCATCGGGCACGCGCCCATCGTCGGGTGGCCGAGCGGCGATTTGCCGTCGGAGGTGGGTGACACCTCGGGACCGGCCACGATGATCGGCTGTCCATCGCTCGTCGCGAGGATGGTGTAGTTGACCAGCGTCTCCGTGAAGTAGTAGCTGCCGCTGCCGTCGGGCGCCGGATGCGCGATCCCGTCGCCGACCCACGCGTTCCAGTCGGGCACGGCCGCCTGGAACGCCGTCGCGCCTCCCGGATCCGTCACGACGATGCCGAACGGAGCGTGCTTCAAGAGCCCGGCACCCGGCTGGGCGGTCTCCCACGGCTTGATGTCGTGCGGAGCGTGCGGGGCCCCCAGGTAACCGATGGCCGGCTTCGGCGCGGTCGGGGCGGCAACTGGCGTGGGGGCGCCGCCGCAGCAGCTCTGCGGATCGGACATCAATTGCTCCGGGTGATCGAACCAGTAACCAGTCTTTGGCCCCCACGACGTCGCGCAGACATAGGAGCGCGAACCGTCGGGCATGGAGATCCCGAAGTATCCGGTCTGCGACGGCTGGCCGTCGCTGTCACGGCCGCACGCCGTGATTGTCCCGGTCGCGAACGCGGAGCACGGATCAGCTACCTGCGTCGGCGCGCTGCACATTCCGGCGCCGATGGCACCCTCCGGTGATCCCTGACTGCCACCGCACCCGACGCCGCCAAGCAACGCCCCGGCAATGAGAGCCACGCCCGTCTCGAACTTTTCGATCCTCTGCCACCGCCCCATCATCTTCACGACCTCCCAGATCCAAGGAGGTGACGCCAGCAAAGGCGGTGCCGGCCCGGGAGGCCCGTCGATCGCGGCCGGGCGTTACGACCTCGTGACGATCGGCGGGCCCGCGCGGCGGATCCGGTGGTGTACGATGCGCGCAGCATGAACGAACAATCCGCATCGGCCGAAGTCTGCGCGACCTGTCTGGGCGAAGGCGAGATCGGCACCGAGAACGGTCCGCTGTCGTGCCCCGATTGCTTCGGCGAGGGGCGCCGCCTCGCCCTCGCCGAGCGCGTCGAGTGGCGCATGCGCGACATCGAACGCGCCCACCGCGGCGACAGCCACGGTTGCGCGCGCGACATGAACTGGCTCGTGTTCGAGCTGCGACGCAGCCGCGAGGCGCTGCAGCGGATCCTGGCGCGCTGCCAGGACGAGGACGGCCAGCCGCTGGCCGCGGAGATCAAGTTCGTCGCCAACGAGGTGCTCGAGCTGTACGAGACGCAGAGTTGACTGATTAGGTTCTCCAGGACGGATGGCCCATCCCTGGCACGACATCATCCTGCCCGCCGGCGACCTCGAGGTCTTCCCGGTGGTCATCGAGGTGCCTCACGGTAGCAAGACGAAGTACGAGCTCGACAAGCAGACCGGCCTCCTGCGCGTGGATCGGGTCCTCTATTCGGCCGTGCATTACCCGGCCAACTACGGCTTCGTCCCCCGCACTTACGCCGAGGACGACGATCCGATCGACGTGCTCGTCCTCGGCCAGGAGCCGGTGGTGCCGCTCGCCATCGTCCAGGCCCGCGCCATCGGCGGTTTTCGCATGCGCGACGAGCGCGGCGAGGACGTCAAGATCATCGCCGTCCACGTCAACGATCCCGCGGTCAACGAATACCGCGACGTCGCGGAGCTGCCGGGGCACGTCGTGACCGAGATGATGCGCTTCTTCGAGGACTACAAGGTGCTGGAGGGCAAGACGGTCGAGGTCGGCGCGCGCATCGGCGTCGACGAGGCGCGCGGCGCGCTCCGCGCGGCGGTTGAACGCTACCGCGCCGAAGAGGGCAGGCTCAGGGCGGCGCTTGCCTGATTGACCGGCAGCTCGGTCAGATTCGTGCGCGGTCCGTCGACGTCGATGCGTCGGTAGCCGAGCCCCTTGAACGGCGCCGCCGGATCCCACGTCGCCGGCACCTTCTTCGGGACCGACCCGGGCGCGGGCAGCGCGAACACCAGCGACCGGGCGGCGTGGTGGGCGATCTGCTCGGTCGTGTGGTGATGCTCCTGATGGATGTGGCCGTAGAAGACCGTGACGTGCGGATAGCCGAGCAGCACGTCCATCACCTTGGCGCCGTCCTTCGTCGACCACTCCCAGGCCGGGTAGAGGTCGAACAGCGGCCGGTGCGCCAGGATCACGATGCGCCGGTCGCGGCCGACCTGCTTGAGATCGCGCGCCAGCCAGTCGATCTGGGCGGCGCCCACGGCGCCCTCCGGATCGGAGACGTTGTCCAGCGCGACGAAGTGCACGCCCTTGTGATCGAAGGTGTAGTGGGTCGCGCCGAACTGTTCCTGATACGCGTCGCCGCGGTCCTTGGCCGCGTCGTGCTCGCCGGGAAGGAAATGCACATCCTTCACCGACAGGCCGGCGGCGATCTTCCGGAACTCCGTCATCCGCCGGCGGCGGACGGCGCCGTCGTCGGTGGTGTGGGTCAGGTCGCCGGTGAAGACGATGAAGTCGGGCTTCGCGGCGACGCCGTTGATCGCGTCGATCGCCCGCGGCAGCGTGACGTCGGCCTCGGGGTTGGAGACGCCCGAATAACCCCAGTGCGTGTCGGACAGCTGCAGAAAAAAGAAGTCCGAATCGGCGCCGGCGCTGGACTTGCGCCGTCGGTCGGCGGCGGCGCCCGCCAGGCCGGACGCGAACACCACGCCCCCCACGCCCATCAGTTTCAGGATGTCCCGGCGATTGCGATCGAATGACATTGGCCCCTCCTGTCCCGTGAACGTTTCATCGGCGCCTTCCGTTCCACGAAATCGCTGCTTCGTCAGTCGCCGTTGATTCGACCCGCCAGCGTCTCCAGATCGCGGACGTTGACGTCGGAGACCAGGGCGTAGCCGAGATCGCCTTCGCGCCACAGCAGGACGGAGAACCCGCGCGAGCTCGCCTCGGCGACCGACAGCCGGCCGACGCGCGTCAGGTCCTTTTCCGGCCAGCCGAGCCCGGCGGCGGGCAGGACCAGCAGCGTGATGGTGTGCAGGCGGCGATGGAACACGAACACCGCCGCCTTGCGATCGCGGAAGTAGCCGACGCTGCCGCCGACCAGCGGAAAGTCGACGTCGCCGGAGAAGGCGACGCGGGGGGCGAAATCGAGGCGCCCCGTGAACCACGGCTTGACCTGGTGGATGCCGCCGCTCTCGATGTCGACCGGGTGCGTGCTGCTGACGACCCGGATGTGATCGTTGACGGCCTCGGTGACCAGCTCCGACGGCGCAGCGCCCGACGGGACCGGTCGGGTCACGCGCGTCGCCACCAGGACCAGCGCCGCCGCCGCGCAGGCGCTCACGAACGACGCCGTGAAGAGGGTCCGGCGCGGTCGCTCGCGCCGGCCCGGCTCATCGGCGGTCGAGGCGGGTGGGGACGCGGGCGCGACCAGGGCTTCCAGCCGGCGGCGCAGGGCGGGCGGCGCCGCGCGCGCGGGCAGCCGGGCGAGCGCGCGATCCAGCTCCGCCTCGATCGGATCGTCGGTTTCGCGAGTCATCGTCCTCCCTTCGTCTTCATCGGGCGTAATCCTTCAGCTTCTGTCGCAGCGCGAGCCGTGCCCGCGAGAGGCGCGACTTCACGGTTCCGACCGGGCATCCGAGCACGTCGGCGACCTCCGTTTCGCTGAACCCCTCGACGTCCAGCAGCACGATCGTGCGCGCCTCCTCCGACAGCGAGGCCAGCGCCGCCTCGATCTCCTCGCCGACCACCCGCCGCAGCCGATCCAGCTCGAGATCATCGCGCAACAGCGCCGCGTCCCCGTCGCCGCCGACGTCGGCGAGGTTGTCGCCCGCCGGGACGGCCCGGATGCGCCGGCGCAGATCCACGAACGTGTTCCGCAGGATCTTGAACAGCCAGGCCTTCAGGTTGCCGCCCCCGAAGGTGCGCGCGCCCGCCAGCGCCCGGACGTAGGTCTCCTGCACCAGCTCCTCGGCGTCGGCGTCGTTGCCGGTCAGGCGGCGGCCGAGATTGTAGAGGCGATCGGCGTGCGCCAGCGCGTCGGACGCAGACCACCCTGCGGAGCTCATGGTCTCCGATCGCACGACCTGCAGGTGCGGGTCGCCCCGAGCCGCATTCACCTTCACGCGTATACCGGAACGCAGCAGAGGGCAATTCCGTTCCCGCCCTGCTACAGTTTTCGGCCGAGGGTTTCGCGATGGTGAGGCCTGGCTTTCTTTTCTTTGCTTTGACCCTGTTCGCGTCCGCCTGCGGCGGAGGGTCGGTTCAGCCCGCTGACGGCGGCGGCGGCGACAGCGCATCCGGCTGCAGCAGCAGCGAATGCGGTCCTGTCCCCCAGTTCGCCCCGTCGCTGACGTGCAGCGACGGCACGACGGCCGGCCCCGTCTGCAGCCGCTATCCGAGCGGCACGTGCGCCTGGAGCCTGACCGCGTGTCCGAACTCGACCTCCTGCCCGGGGGAGTCCTGCGGGCCGTCGGCGCCGGGCGGTTTCTGCAACGGCCTCGGCAACCGCGGCCTGTGCGTCACCGACGGCAAGAACGGCTGCACGTGGGAAGTCATGTGCTCCGATCTGCCGCAAGGGTGACGGCTCCGCCGCCGGCCATCACAGCGACGCGAGGAGGCGGTCGAGCGCCGCGTAGCTCTGGTTGAGACCGTCCTCCATTCCGGAGCCGAGCATGTTCGCGCGCTCCTCGTCGGTGTGGAACAGCGAATCGGTGACGACCTTGGTCCGCCCGTCGCCGAGATCCTCGAAGGTGGTCGTTTCGATCGCGACGTAGCCGGGCATGCCGTCCCACTCGAAGGTCTGAACGATCCGCTTCTGTGGCGTGACCTCGCGGTAGCGGCCCTCGAAGCCGTGGACGCCGTGTGGACTGTGCTCGACGAAGCGCCAGTGGCCGCCGCGCTCGAGCTCGAACCGCTCGATGACCAGCTTGTTGCCGCGGCCCCACCACTGCGCGACCAGCTTCGGATCCGTGTACGCGCGCCAGACGCGCTCGCGCGGGGCGTTGAAGATCCGTTCGATGTGCACCTCGCGATCCCGCGGCGTCGTGATGATCGCGCGGGTCGCCGACTCTGCCTTCGCTGGTTGGGTCATGACGCCTCTCCTTTCGTGCGGTCCAGGAATTCGCCCAGGCTGTCCATTCGGGCCTCGAGCATCTGGTGATACTTCGTCATCCAGGCGGTCTCCTGCTCCAGCCGGCGCGGACCGAGCTTGCAGGTCCGCACCCGCCCGACCTTTTCGGTCTCCACCAGGCCGGCGTCCTCCAGCACGCGCACGTGCTTCTTGAGGCCGGTCAGGGTCATGCCGAACTTGCTCGCGAGATCGGTGATCGACGCCTCGCCGCGGCCGAGGCGCTGCAGGATACCCCGGCGGGTCGCATCCGCGAGCGCGGCGAAGCTGGCATCGAGGCGATCGCTGACATTATAGTGAACCATTTGGTTCAGTATAGCGGCGCGCGGGCCGGATGCAAGCCGATCGTCTGCTCAGGCCGGCTGGGCGAGCGCGTGCAGCGGCGCGCCGCGATCGCGCGCGTGGCCGCGGCGAAGCAGGGCCATCGCCAGGACGACCATCCAGGCGAGGAAGACACCCATGTTGATGCATTCCCAGAGGCCAACGAACGGCGTCGGTCGATTCGCGCCCACGCCCGGCGCATCTCGAAACAACAGGGCGCCAAACACGAAGAGAACAACGAGGGTCGCGATCGAGTAGGCACGGAACGCCTTGCCCAG
The DNA here is from genome assembly GCA_035315605.1 of Polyangia bacterium. Taxonomy (GTDB): domain Bacteria; phylum Myxococcota_A; class Polyangia; order Fen-1088; family Fen-1088; genus JADGRB01. Next base: position 7,173 of record DATFXS010000514.1, on the reverse strand, counting down.
CGCCGCCGCGGCGAATCCCAGGGCCGCGAGGTAGATGAGCTCGGTCGCGACGCCGAGCCCGATGTGCGCCGTGTCCTGGAAGGTTCCGCGTCCTGCCGCCGTCACTTCGCGCATGTGCATCGGCGCGAAGGGCCACAGGAACCCGAGCGCGCCGTAGACGGCGATCAGGATCCCCGCGACGCGCAGGCGCCGGTTGTCGCCGGCCGCCATCTTCACGCCCCAGCCGAACGCCACCACGAGGACCGTGTAGATCATGCCCACCGCCACCCAGACGGGCCGCGTCGGCGCGCCGATCGCCGACAGCTCGCTGATCACCCGGGACGCCTGGTCGTAACCGGGCCACCCCAGCGGCACGAGCAGGACCATGCCGGCGTAAAGCACGGACGAGGCGATGCCACAGACGAGCCAGGTGTCGCGCCTGTCCGCCGGCCGCAGCGGGAGCAGAGGCGCCGCCATGAAACCGCCGAGGATCACCGGGAGGCCCCACATCGCGTGCAGCCAGACGACCTCACGCACGATCACGATCTCGACGAAGAACCAGACCGCCATCGCCCCGATCGCCAGACCGGCCGCGATCCAATCCGCGCGAATCTTGCGCAGGACCGCGACGAAGGCCGCAATGTTTAGCAGCCCCAGGCCAAAGAGGATGAGCCCGGGGATCAGGAAGTCCCGGAACGTGCCGTGCAGGATGCCGACCGGCATGTCCATCAGGCGGCCGTCCGGCCTGGCGACGAGCAGGGCGCCGCCGACCAGCGCGCCCAGCCCCTCGTAGGCGAGAACGATGAGCAGGATGATTCGCTGCCATTTCCGCTGGCCGGGCATGGCGTACCTCCTTCCTTCCGAACGTCACTGGTGCATTTTCGAAGCCAGCACGCCTCTGGCGTACCATCGCGGCATGCTCCGTCAGGCTCAGGCATCGCGTCGTGCGCTTGCGGCCGCCATCGTGCTCGTCGGTTTGATCGCGCTGCCGGCGGTCGCGCGCGCGCAGTCCCCCGAGCTCGCGATGCGCGAGTTCGCCTCCGGGCAGATCAAGAAAGGCGTGCGTTCGATCGGGTTCGGTGGAGACGGCGCGACCTGGGGCAACTACGGGCTCGTCTACCGCGACGCCGGGACGGCGCTCGCCGACGCCGGGATCTCCAGTTACACAAATGGCAACGACTTCACCTTCACCGCCGTCGGCGCCACGACGCCTCAGCTCTGGCACGGGTTGGCGTTTTACCTGATCGCGCTCTCTCAGCACGCCGAACAGATCCATCTGTCGCTGTCGTCGCCCGGGCTGGGTGCGGCGCATCCCGTGATCGGCAGCGGCGCGAACCAGGCGCTGTTCGCCAAGATCGCCGCGCCGCTCGGTGGGGGCTTCTCCGCGGGCGTGCTCCTGTCGTACGAGCTTTCGCAGTTCGACGCGATGACGGCCCTGGGAGATCCGGCGCCGGGATCGGTCCATTACGCGACCCGGTGGCGGCCATCGGGAGGCGCGGGTGTCGTGTGGCAACCCGGGCCCCGGGTCCTCGTCGGCACGCGCGTCATCCTGAATCACGATCACGAGGTCCGGACCGACATGTTCGGAACGACCGAGGGGCTGGCGCGGAGCTACGAGTTCCGCCTCGGCGCGTCGGTCATGCCGTGGGCGGGCGGCATCCTCGATCTCGGCGCGACGGAGCTCTATCGGCGGAACGGCCTCAACGGCGCGACGACCACGGTGCTGCACCCGAACCTCGGAGTCGAGCAGGCGATCGTCGTCAACACGCTGTTCCTCCGGGCCGGGATCGACGAGACATCGTATGGCGGCGGTCTGACCGTGCGCCGCCGGCCGCTCCAACTGGACGTCGCCTACATCTACGACCTCGGACGAGCCCGCGTCGGGTCGCTCTTCGGCGCCACCAGCAATTCCGTGCTCGCGACGCTGACCTTCGACATGAGCTGGCGCCCGGCACCGACGGCGGTCGCGCCGATTGCCGCGCCGCACCCGTGACGACGGTTTTTTCTCGTTAACGGTTTCCGGGGGGAGCTCGTCCTTCTGCCAGAACGGAGGAGCTCATGGCGAGAAGACACCGGATCGTGACGACCTTGTTCCTGCTGTCCGCGGGCTGTGTTTCCATCCCGGCGCTGACCGACCCCGACGGGTACCCGCTGGTCGGCAACGTGATGGCCAAGGGCGGCCCGCGCCCGAAGCCGCGTCCGCAGCCCCATCCGCATCCCGATGGCGCGCACCGGGCGGATTCGGACCCCGGACCGGCCGGGCCGGAAGGGACCGCGTGAGCGGAACGCGCCTCTTCGAGCTGTCGGCGATCGGCGGGCCGTGGGCGCGCCGCCTGGCGCCGCGGCGCGCCTGGATCGACGAGCTGCCGTGGGGCGAGCCGATCGCGGGGGATCTCGACGACGCGCGCCGGGTCTGGACGCGCAGCGCGTTCTCCGAGTATGCGAGCGCGGCGGCGTTCGCCGAGATCGCCGCCGGCCTGCTGGCGGCGGGCGCGCCGATCGACGTCATCGCCGCCGCGTCGGATTTCGCGGTCGACGAGATCGTCCATTGCGAGCTGGCCGCGCGGCTGGCGGCGGCGCTGGGCGGCGCGGTGGCGCTGGAGGTCGATCTCGCCCGGCTGGTCCGTCCGCCGGGCGCGCGCGCGCCCCTGCTCGCCGTCGCGGAGCGGATCGTCCGCACCTGCTGCGTCGGCGAGGCGCTGACCGTGCCGGTGCTGAACGCCGCCCGCCGCGCGGCCGCGTCGCCGCTGTTCGAGGCGGCGCTGTCCGGCATCGTCGCGGACGAGGCGCACCACGCGCAGCTCGGGTTCTGGTTCCTCGACTGGGCCGCGCCCCGGCTGAGCGACGCGGATCGCGCCCACCTCGCCGGGGCGGCGGAAGGGGCGCTGGCGGCGTTCGCCCCCTTGTTCGGCGGGTCCTGCGGCGCCACCGGATTGGGCGCGCTCGCCTGCACGCAGTTCGATCCCGCCTTCGCCGAGGCGGTGCGGCGGTCGGTGGTCCGTCCGCTCGGCCTGCGCGGCATCGAGATCCGCGCAGAGGCGCTGGCCACCGTCGGGGTCGCGGCCTGAGCATGGCGGCGCCGTTCGCCGCCCTGGCCCTTGAGATGCGGCCGGCTTCGGTCGATCGTGCACCCGTGGACGCGCGCGAGCCCGAGTCGAGCGTCGCCGATCTGGTCGTCGCGGCGCGAGGAGGCCGGCGCGCCTCGTTCGAGGAGCTGTACCGGCGCTTCCACCGCGCCGTGCACGCGGTCGCGCTCGGGTGCGTGGTCGCCAGCGACGCCTCCGATGTCGTGCAGGATGTGTTCGCCGAGGCCTGGTCGAAGCTGGGCGCGTTGCGCGAGCCGGCCGCTTTTCCCGGCTGGATCCTGGCCCTGGCCCGCAGCCGGGCGCTCGATCAGGCGCGCCGCAACGCCCGGCCCGCGGGCGACGTGGTCGCCGGCGCGGTCGTGCAGCCGAGCCCGGAGGCGCGGCGCGCGCTGGCCGCCCTGCGCGAGCTTCCGGACACTTATCGCGAAACGATGATCATGCGACTGGTCGAGGGGATGACCGGTCCGGAGATCGCGCTCCGCACCGGGATGACGCCCGATTCCGTGCGCGTCCATCTGCATCGCGGTATGCAATTGCTGCGCGAGCGTCTCGGCGCGGCGGGGGGCTCGGAACCATGAGCGACTACCTCTACGACAAGTCGGGCGAGGACCCCGAGGTCGCGGCGCTGGAAGCGTCGCTGGGCGCCTACGCGCATCGCGCGCCGCTGCGCGCCCCGGCGCCGAGGCGCCGCGCGCGCCTGCTGGTCGGCGGCGCGGTCGCGGCCTTCGCGGTCGCGGCGGCCGCCGTGCTGCTGCTTCGGACGAAGGGCGGCGGCTGCGAGGGCGGGGCGGCCGGATTCAGCTTCGCCGTCGAGGGCGGCGCCGCCCGCTGCGCCGGAGGGCTGGCGGCGCGGGGCAAGCTGCCGGTGGGCGCCTGGCTGGAGACGCCGCACGACGCGGTCGCCGACGTGCTGGTCGCTGACATCGGCGCGGTCCGCCTGTTCGGCGGCTCGCGCTTGCGCCTGCTCGGAACCGGGCCGAACGAGCACCGGCTCGAGCTCGCTGAAGGCCACCTGTCGGCGAAGGTCGTGGCGCCGCCCCGCCTGTTCGTCGTCGATACGCCGGCCGCCGCCGCGGTCGACCAGGGCTGCGCCTACGATCTCGCCGTCGACGCCGCCGGCCGCACCACGCTCAAGGTGACGAGCGGCGCGGTGACGTTGGTCGGCGCGCACCGGGTCGCTTACGTGGCGCGCGGCGCCGAGGTCGTGGCCGCGCGCGATCGCGGTCCGGGCACGCCCGTCTCGTCGGCCGCGGGCGCCGCCCTGCGCGCCGCCGTGGCGCGCTTCGACGCCGGCGATCATTCGGAGGCGGCGGTCCACGAGATCGCGAAGCTGGCGGGCGCGGGTGACACGATCACGCTCTGGAACCTTCTCGGCCCCAGCGACGGGCGCGCGCGGGCCGCGGTCGACGCGCGGCTCGAGGCGCTCGCGAGTCGCCCGGCCACGGTCTCTCGCGCGGACATTCTGGCTGGCAAGACCGACGCGCTCGATCGCTGGCGCGAGGCGCTCGACCCGATCTGGCAGCGCTGATTTGCATTTGGAGCCGAGGCGGCGGAAAAGGGTGCGCGTCAGATGATCGACCGGATACGCGCGCTCTCGCTTGTGGCGGCCACGGCGGGAAGTCTCGTCGTCGGGTGCAAGACGTCCCAGCCGATCCAGGGCTGCGGTGTCCCGGCCAGCTTCTCCTGGTCGTCGAGCCCGGTGCTGCTCTCCCCGATCTCCGACGCCACGCACGACCTGGTCTCGATCAAGGATCCGTCGGTCGTCTTCTACAACAACCAGTGGTACGTCTTCGTCAGCACCGTCAGCGCGAGCGGCAGCTACAGCATGGCGTACATCACCTTCCCCGACTGGGACCACACCACGCCGCCGGACGCGACCATCTATTACCTGGATCAGACTCCGACGCTGCAGGGGTATCACGCGGCGCCGCAGATCTTCTTCTTCCGGCCCCAGAACAAGTGGTACCTGGTCTTCCAGTCGGGCCCGCCGCAGTACTCGACCAACGACGACATCACGAACCCAGCCGGCTGGACGCAGCCGCAGTCGTTCTACGCGTCGGAGCCCGCCACCGTCACGCAGAACAAGGGCGCGAGCGGCGGCTGGCTCGACTTCTGGGTCATCTGCGACAACACCAACTGTTACCTCTTCTTCTCCGACGACGCGGGCCACTGGTATCGCGCCAAGACGGCCGCCACCGATTTTCCCGCGGGCTTCGGCGAGCCGGACGTCGTGCTCCGCGACGACACGAACCCCACCAGCCTCTACGAGGCGAGCAACGTCTACCGGATGATCGGGATCGACAAGTACCTCGCGATCATCGAAGGGTTCGACGCCAGCTCGAACTACAAACGCTACTTCCGGTCCTGGACCGCCGACACGCTGGACGGCGACTGGACGCCGCTACAGGACACGTTCGCGGCGCCGTTCGCGTCGACCGCGAACGTGACCTTCATGCAGACGCCGCCCTGGACGGCGGACATCAGCCACGGCGAGATGATCCGCTTCGGCTTCGATCAGTTCATGACCGTCGACCAGTGCCACCTGCAGTACGTCTACCAGGGCGTGGATCCGACGATGACCGGCCTCCCGTACAACAGCTTGCCCTGGCGGCTCGGCCTGCTGACGACCGCGTCGCCGCCGCCGCCGCCGCCATAGGCTAAGGCGTGACCGCTTTGATCAGAGGCGGCGTGATCCGGTCCGCGCGGTAGACGCCGTAGTCGGGCGGGAAGCGGAACTCCCAGACGACCTTCTTGTCGGCCTTGGTCACCTCGAAGACGCGGCTCTCGACGGTGGGGCTGCGGATCCCGGCCGTGACCAGGAAGTTGCCGTTGGGCAGGCGATCCACGTCGCCCCAGAACGGCGTGTACCAGTTGTTGGTGTACCAGGCGTCGGGCACCGTCGCGCCGGCCGGGAACTCCCAGTCCAGCGTGGCCGTCTTCGCCGTCTCGTCGACCTTGTACTGGACCGCGCGCGAGTGGAACATGGTCGTGCTGCCGCCGGCCGCGCCGCTGCTGTAACCGCCATTGTCGAAGAAGCAGATGGTCCCGTCGTCGTGGATCTCCGGATCGTGCGTGTCGCTGAACGCCGACGTGGTGGGGCTGAAGGTGATGTCGCTGGCGGGCTGGGCGGGGACGCCGGAGCCCTTCCCCATCCCGGTCAGCAGCCACTGCTTGGCGGGGGTCGACGCGTAGGTGGTCTTGAGCAGTCCCGCCCAGCGGCAGTTGGCCCAGACCAGGTTCTTGCTGAGATCGACGGTGATCGAATTGGCGTGACACCAGTCGCCGCTCGCGCCGGACGGCGGCGTGATCAGCTTCGCGTAGTCGAGGTTCCAGACGACCTGGTTGCTCGCGTTCACCTCGCGGTAGATGGGATCCTGGCGGCTGCCGTTCATGACGTATTCGATCACCATGTAGTCGCCGTTCGACAGCTTCGAGGCGTGGTGCGTGAAGTTCTTGTTGGCGCAGGCGGTGCACGTCCAGATCGTGTTGCCCGCGAAGTCGACCTCGATTGGCATCACGGCGTCGACCGTCGCGTTCGCATCCCAGGACGGGCCGATCAGCACGCCCTTGTCGGTCAGCTGCGTCGACACCGCGCCGCCGACGTCCGGCTTTGCGCCGTCGACGTAGTACCAGACCGGCTTGCCGTCGCTGTCGTACATGACCGCGTAGGGCGGATAGTCCGAACGCGCCCGCGTGTCGCCCTGACCCTTCTGGACGTTCATGAGGGTCCAGCCCGGCTGCGACTTGGAGGTGTCGTTGATCATGACGATGCCGTTCGGGATCTGGGCCGGGACGGTCCCCGTGGTGAACGTGCCGGTCGCGCTGACGGACCCGCCGCTGTTGGCCGAGATCGCCTTGATCATGTATGTCAGCTGCGCCTTCATCCCGATCACCAGCACCTTGTGGCTGGTGACCAGCGTGGCGTCGGCGATCTGCCACTGATAGGCGGTCTGTCCGAACTGGACGGTGGAGTCGGCGGCCTTGTCGGTCGTCCAGCTGACGAAGCAGGACAGCACGTTGTTCGGATTCGCGGTGATCATGAGGCCCGTGATCGCAGACGGCGCGACGCCGGGATCACCGCCCGCACCGCCTGCGGACGTTCCACCGC
>DATFXS010000513.1:0-12282 GCA_035315605.1 Polyangia bacterium | reverse complement strand
CCGCTGACGAGCCGCCGTTCGCTCCGCCCGTCCCGGCCGCGCCGCCGGCGCCGGCGCCACCATTTCCGCCGGTGGATACGCCGCCCGTGCCCGTCCCCGCACCGCCGCCCGTGCCGGTGCCGGACCCGCCGGTGCCGATCTCGCCGCCGCTGCTGCCGGCGCAGCCGGACCCGATCACGACGACCGCCGCCGCGACGCACACAAACCGAACCGCTGTCATGCCCATGGATGTAACCGCAGCGGCCGATCGATCACGAATCCTGGCCTTCATCGGCCATCGGACGGCAACGCTCCGTAGACAACGGTCACCAGGGCCGCGAGCACGGTGGGATCGGCGTCTGAATGCATCGCAGCCTCGAAGGCACTGCACGCGACGTCGTCGTGGATCTGCAACCAGGCGAAGGCGTCCCTCGGGCCGAGAAACCAGAGCGTGCGCAGGGCGAAGTAGTCCTCCAGCGCCTGCACGAGAAAGGACATCCGGCGATACCTCGTCTCGATTTCGTCGTCCCGGCGCAGGCGGGCGAGCGTCTTGTGCGCCCAGACGATGCGCATGTTGCGATCGTCGGCGGCCAGCCGATCGGGCCCCTTCGCGAACAGATCGCGCACGCGGTCGAGCAACGCCGTGCCCGCCCCGCCGCGCTGGCGCAGCGCGCGGCCGCCCAGGATCCGGAGGAGGACGGGGTCGACGGCAGCCAGCGCGTCCTCCGGATAGATGAACGCGTCGAAATAAAGACCGTCGACGACGCGCGCGTCGCGGAGCGACGGCCCACCCTCACGGATGCACACCAGGTCGACGTCGCTGCGGTCGTCGGCGTTGCCGCGCGCGCGCGATCCGTACAGGATCACCGTGTGGCACGCGTGCGCGTCCGCGATCGCGAGCGCCATCGCCTCGATCCCCTCTTGGTCCATGGCCTCTGTTATCACCGTTCGCCATCGTCTGGCGGACACCGTTCTGATACGGTCGGGCGCACGATGGACATGGTGCTTTGACTCAGGACCCCGCGGCTCAGCTCGGTTCGAGTACGGACCGCCTCAGAAACCTGTCCGACGGCGTGTTCGCCATCGTGATCACCCTCCTCATCCTGGAGGTCAAGGCGCCGCACCTGACCGATTCGACGAGCGGCACGGAGCTGCTGCGCGAGATCGGGAAGCTGTGGCCGAAGCTCCTCAGCTATCTCATCAGCTTCTTCATGGTGGGCATCTACTGGGTCGGGCATCGCAACATCTTCGAGGCGATCCAGCGATGCAACCGGACGCTTCTGTGGCTCAATAACTTCTTCTTGCTGGGGGTGACCTTCCTGCCGTTTCCGGCGGCGATCCTGGGCGAGTACAACGCGAACGGCATGGCCTTGACGATCTACGGCGCGAACCTCGCCGTCATCAGCCTCTGCCTGTTCCTCATATTTGCGTACGCCGTCCGCCATCCGCAGCTGTTCGGCGCGCACGTCACCCCGGGGCTCATCTCCGCAGGCCGGATCATCATCCTGACGCCGTTCGTCTTCTACACGCTCGCCGCCGGGGCCGCCTTCGTGGAGCCGAAGCTGAGCTTGCTGATCTTCATGGCGCTCCCCGTGATTTACGTCAGCCCGGGCACTCACGAGGCCGTCGTCAGATGGCGCAGTCGCGTGCTGAACGGATAGGCTCAGTCCTTCTTCAGCTTGAACTCGACGTGGCCGCCGGCGCCACTCAGGCGGGGCGCCACGAGGTAGAGCCGGCTCGCGCCGCCCGGGACGGATTTCGCGAGCGCCGCCTGGACGATGGTGGCGCGGCCGAGGGCCAGCGCGCGGAGCTCGTCGTTCTCGACGCGGGTGTTGGCGAGCATCAGTTTCTCCATTTCGTCGGGCGGCAACCCCTTCTCGAACCCGAGCGCGTTCTTCGGTTTCGGGAACTTCTCCGCCTTGTAAGCTGCCTCGATCAGCGAGGGCCGCTCGGCCTGGTCGATCTTGATGTCGTCCAGCGACGGCGCCACGCCGCCCGCCTCGACGAGCGCGGAGAGCTTCTTGGCCTTGAGCTTGCGCTCGTACAGGAAGCGGCGGAGTCCTTCCCGATCACGCTGCGGATCGGCGCCGCCTTCGATCTCGAACGAGATCCCCGGCCGCTCGCGCAGCGCCTTGCCGAGCGTCGCGAGCCGCTTCTGCGCGACCGCGTCCAGAATCGACGCGCCCGCCGCAAAGTCGATGCGCGACAGCTCGTCGCCGCCCCCGAAGGCGGACGCCAGCAGCGAGAACGGCGCCGTGACCGCCTTGACCACCAGGTTGCCGAGCACCTTCAGGATCGCGCCCCAGACCTTGAACTCCGGATCGTCGAGCGAACCGGCGATCGGAAGATCGACGTCGATGACGCCGCGGCGATCCTTCAGCAGGGCGACCGCGAGGCGCACGGGCAGCTTCACGGCGTCCGGGCTGTCGACCTTGTCGCCAAAGGTGAACTGATCGAGCACCAGCTTGTTGGTGGCGTCGAGCTTGCGTCCGGCGATCTTGTAGGCGAGGGCGATGTCCAGCTTGCCCTTGCTGATGCCGTATCCCGCGTACTTCGCGGTGTAGGGGCTGGCGGGCGGCAGCTCCACGTCCCGGACGTCGACCCGGACGTCGAGGGCGATGTCCTTCGCCAGCGGATTCGCTTTGCCCGCGATCGTCAGCGTCCCGGATCGGTTGATCGATCCGTGGATGTCGACGCCGGCGGTGCTGCCGCCCGTCGACGAGAGTCCCGAGATCCGGCCCCCGAGGTCGGACAGCTCGGCGGTGTACGACGGGCGGACCGACTGATCGGTGAACGTGACCTGGCCGCCCTGGAGGTTGACCTGCCCGATGGTCAGCGGCATCGGCGCGTCGGGGGCGGCGGTCGGGGCGGTCGCCGGCGGGGCGGCGGGCGCGCGCGCCGCGGTGGTCGTGAGCCGGGCGCCGCTCGACTTCGTGGGCCGCGGGGGCCGTTTCGGGGCGGTCGGCGCGCCCGGTTTGGCGAATGCGTCCTCGAGGTTCAAGCGGCCGTCAGGCGACAGGACCACGCGCGCCTGGAGATCGGAGAGGCCGACGTCGCCGATCGCGACGGCCGTCGGGGGACTGGCGACGCTGAGCGCGCCGACGTGAAACGTCTTCCAGCCGACCAATCGTTCCTGTCGATCGCGATCGACGATCGCCAGGTCCGTCAGGTCGACGTCGGTCTTCACGTTCATCTGCGGCGGCCCGCTGGCGGGCAGCTTCAGCGCCGCCTGACCCTTGACGCTGAGCGCGCCGTCCGTGACGGTCAGGTTGACCTGGTCCTGGAAGTACGGCTGCAGCGGAACCAGCTCGAGCCCGTGAAGATCGAAGCGCACGTTCGCCGTCACCGGCGGCAGCGTCGACGATCCGGTGATCTGGAGCCGCCCGGTCTTGTTGATGCCGAGGCGCAGATCGAGACCGAGCTTCGCGCCCGGCGCGGTCGACAGGTCGGTGACGTGCAGCGCGATCGGATCGACGGTGACGACGGCGGCGGGGCTGACGGCGCGATCGTCGAAGCGCGCGCCCCATTTTTCGAGATCGAAGCGGGCGACGGCGACGGTCCAGGCGGGGCCGTGCTCGTCGGGCGGCGCGGGACCGTCGGTTCGCGCGGGCTGCAGGGCAGGGCTGGCCGCGGCCGTGGCCGGGGCGGGCGGGGTGAGCGTCGTCAGATCGACGACGCCCTGCGCGTCGCGGGCGGCCCGCACGCGGCCACCGCGGGTGACGATCTCGGCGACGCTGACGGTGTGCGCGCCGAGATCGACCTTGCCGCCCTTGACGTCGAGCGCGGCCAGCTTGAAGAAGTCGTCGCGGGCACCCCGGCGCCGGAGCGCGAGATCGGCGAGGCCGAGCGCGGCGTCGGCGATCCGGACGGTCGTGCGCGCCTCCGTCTGCTCGAATTCGTAGCTCGCGCCGAGGCGCACGGTCCCCGATCCGATGTCGAACGCGACCAACTTGTTGTAGTAGGGCGCGAGGCGTCCCGGCTCGATCCCTTCCAGCGTCAGCTTTCCGCTCGCGGCGAGCGGCGCGAGACGCAGCGTCCCCTCCTGGTGGAACGTGCCGCCCGGGACCGCCCGGAAGCCGACGGCGATCCGTGCCGTCGCGTGCGGCGCGTTCGATACGCCGTGCGCCGCGACCTCGATCGCACGGACGTCGGCGGCGAACGCCGGCTCGACCGATTCGTCGCGGAAATGAATCTCCGCCTTCTCCAGCTTGAACGCGTCGACGGTGAACCGGGCGGGGGGCTCCGCCGGCCTGGCCTTGTGGCCGCGCGGGCCCGGTGAAGGCGCCGCCCGGGGCTTGCTCTCGGCGATCTCGGCGGTCCGATGGCGAGGGGCCGCCTCGCCCGCGCCGGGCGCCAGGTGCTCCATGTTCAGCGAGCCGTCGCGCTGGCGGCGCACGTGAGCGTCCAGCCCCGAAATCAGGACGTTCTCGATGTGAAAATTCTGGGCGGTCAGATCGGTTTCGCCGACGCGCACGTCCAGCTTCTCGAGCGCGCAGAGGGGGAGCGGCCCGCTCCTGTGCTTCTCCTTGACCTCCAGCTTTTCGAGCGCGACGTCGCCCTTGAGGGTCAGCCGCGGCGCATCGGCCCGCGGCCGCACGAACGCGACGTCGAGCGCCAGCGACAGCCGCGCCGACGTGACCGCGAACGGCAGGCGGACAGGCACGAAAGGCACGTAGCGGGTCAGATCGAGCGCGTTGAGGCGCAGCTCCAGCACGGTCTCGAGCGAATCCTTGAACGGCTTCGTCCGCCCCTTGATCGCGAACGGCGTTCCGTCGATCCGGACGCTGAACCCCGGCTCGACGAACGAGTCGACGTAAACGGGGAGGGTCGACACGAACGGCACGCCGACGGCGAGGTCGGTGATCTCGTGGTGGTCGCCCGAGGGCAGATCGTCGAAGACGATCGCCAGATCGCTGACGTGGATGTTGTTCAGCGAGAAGCGCGGGGGCGGCGCGTCGGGAGGGGCGGGCGGCTCCGGCGATTTCGGCATCGCCTCCAGCCGCGCGACGATGTCGGAAAAATTGTAGGCGGCGCCGACGTCGGCCCAGGCGTCGGCGGTCGCCTTCGTCCGCACGAGGTGGATGTGCAGCGACTCGAGCGCGATCTCCTTGATCACCGGCGCACGCCGGAAGACCGACGAGATCTCGGCGTTGACGTAGAGCCGTGAAAATCCCAGAAACGGCGTGGTCTGGTCGGGCTCGTAGATCCGGAAGTCGCCGACCGTCACCGAAAGCGCCAGCGGGTTGATGCGCAGGCGCCCGATCGTCACCTTCCGGCCCAGCAGCTCGCCCAGCTGCTTCTGCGCGACGTGCCGGGCGATCGGCGGCGCCACCAGGAAGCCGACCACCGTGAACAGCACGAAGCCGGACGCCGCGGCGATTGCCAACCGGCGGAGCCAGCGCCGCGCACGCGATCTTGGTGGTGATGCGGTGTTGCCTGCCATGGCCCCTCGCCTCGAGGCCCGGCCCGTGTTCTACACCCGCGGGCCGCGCCCGGTGTCTATAAGAACGTGTAGATCAGCGTCAGCTCGCCGGCGGTGTCGAGGCTCTCGGCGAACAGGTGAACGTTCGTGCCGTAGCCGATGCCGGACATCGTGCCGGGGGGGATCGGCAGCGGGGCGGGGTTCTGGTCGTACCTGATCGTGAAGCCGAGCGCCGCGCTCAAGCTCTTGAACAGCGTCGTGCAGATGCCCAGCTTGCCGATCACGCGCGTGTCATGAAACGCGTCGACGCCCGGGTTGTAGGGCGCGTTGACGTTGATCGCCTTGTCTTCCTTGTTGAGGTTGAAGAACGCCTCGACGCTGGCGGTGGCGCCCGTGGCCGACGTGATCTTCGCCGTCTCGCCCACGAAGATCCGCGCCGAATGGATCGACACCGGATCGATCGTCTTCATCGGCTGCTGGACATAGCGCTCATACGAGAAGTCGTAGCCGATCTCGGCGACCAGCGTGTTGAGATCCGTCTTGAGGAGTTGGCGGCTGTAGCCGATCTGGCCGCCGCCCGCGAAGGTCTTGCCGGCGATCTTGTCGGCCGCGGCCAGCGCCGAGACGTAGCCCGAGTTGTTGGCGGTGAAGAAACGGTCGTAGCGCCCCTTGCTGAACCAGTTGTTCGTCGTCGTTACCTCCTGCCGGTTCACTGCCAGGATCGCGGGTGCCATGGTCGGAGAGTTCGGGTCCGGTCCGATCTGAGCGACGTAATTGTTCGACCGGCCGTAGGCGGCGCCGCCTTCGAGGCCCAGCCTGTTGTTTCCCTCCTTGCGCGAGGCGATCAGGCCGGCGGTCAGGTTCGTCGTCTGCGAGTTGCCCGACGTCAGGTTCAGGCCGCCCTTCGCCTGCACCTTCCATTCGACGGGCGGCACCGCCGGCGCCTGCGGTTTGACCTCGTCGGGCTTGGCGAAGGTGAACTTGGGCTCGTTCTGTGCGAGCGCCGCGCGTGCCGATAGCAGCATCGCGATCGAGAGGGACAACCTGGGGGCGAACGACATTCGGGGCCTCCTCGTTTCAGAAGGGCCGGGAAAGTAGTACACAACGGCATGGCCAACCAGCACAGTTGGAGCTTCTTTCGCGCCGGCGGATTCGATCAGGTGAAGCTGCGGACGGGCGAGGACCTGATGAACATCGAGGCGCTGGACCAGAAGCTGTGGGTCGCGCTCGCCTGCCCGACGAGCGGCCTCGAGATCGACGCGCGCACGCTGGCGCTGATTGACACCGACAAGGACGGGCGCGTGCGGGCCGGCGAGCTGATCGCGGCGGTGAAGTTCGCGGGCGGCAACCTCAAGAACCCGGACGACCTGCTCAAGGGCGCGGGCACGCTGTCGCTGGCCGCCATCAACGACAAGACGCCGGAGGGCGCGACGCTGCTGTCCTCGGCCCGCCAGATCCTCGCCAACATCGGCAAGCCGGACGAGACCACGATCTCGATCGAGGACGTCGCCGATCCGGTCCGGATCTTCGCGGGCAGCGCCTTCAACGGCGACGGCATCATCACCGAGGCCTCCGCGCCCGACGAGCCGGCGCGGGCGCTGATTCGCGAGATCGTCGACTGTGTCGGCAGCGTCCCCGATCGGTCGGGCGCGCCCGGCATCGACAGCGAGATGCTCGAGGCGTTCTTCGCCGAGGCCCAGGCCTACGGAGACTGGTACGCGACCGGCACGGCCGCGGGCGCGTCGGTGTTTCCGCTCGGGGCCGAACGGACGGCGGCGGCAGTCGCCGCGGTCTCGGCCGCGCGAGCGAAGGTCGACGACTACTTCGGGCGCTGCCGGTTGGCCGCCTACGATCCGCGCGCGGTCGATGCGCTGAACCGGGCGCAGGAAGAATACCTGGCGATCGCCGCCCAGGACCTGACCATCACGGCCGCCGAGGTGGCCGGGTTTCCGCTGGCGCAGGTCGCAGCCAACAAGCCGTTGCCGCTCTCGGGCCCGGTCAACCCGGCGCACGCCGCGGCGCTGGCGGCGCTGCGCGACGACGCGGTCACGCCGCTGCTCGGCCCGCGCGCGCAGCTGACCGAGGACGACTGGGCGGCGCTCGGCGGCAAGCTCGCCGGCTACGAAGCCTGGTGGGCGGCCAAGCCCGAACAGCGCGTGGAGAAGCTGGGCGACAAGCGGATCCGCGAGATCCTCGGCTCAGGTCAGGCGGACGTCCTGCGCGGGCTCGTCGCGAAGGACAAGACGCTGGAGGCGGAGGCGAACAGCATCGAACAGGTCGAGCGGCTGGTCCGCTACCACCGCGACATCCGCCGGCTCTGCACGAACTTCGTCAGCTTCGAAGACTTCTACGACGCCGGCGAGCCGGCGGTCTTCCAGTGCGGCACGCTCTACCTGGACCAGCGCGCCTGCAGCCTCTGCCTCAAGGTCGAGGATCCGGCCAAGCACGCGGTCATGGCGGGCCTGGCGGGCGCGTACCTCGCCTACCTCGACTGTGCGCGGAAGGCGACCGGCGAGAAGATGCAGATCGTCGTCGCGATCACCGCGGGCGACAGCGACAACCTGATGGTGGGGCGGAACGGCCTCTTCTACGATCGGCAAGGGCGCGACTGGGACGCGACAATCACCAAGATCGTCGACAACCCGATCAGCATCCGCCAGGCGTTCTGGTCGCCGTACAAGAAGTTCGTGCGTCTGCTGGAGGAGCAGGTCGCCAAGCGCGCCGCCGCCGGCGAGGCAGATTCGCATTCGATGCTGTCGTCCGCCGCGACGACGACCGCCCATGTCGGCAGCGCGAAGCCGCCCGAGGCGAAGAAGATGGACATCGGGACGGTCGCCGCCCTGGGCGTCGCGGTGGGCGCCATCGGCGCGTTCATCACGGCGTTGATGGGCTACGCGACCGGCATCTTCAAGCTCGGCGTCATCGCCACCGCCGCCGCCCTGGTCGGCCTGATCCTGCTGATCTCGCTGCCGTCGGTCGTGCTCGCCTACATCAAGCTGCGCAAGCGGAACCTGGGCCCGATCCTGGACGCCAACGGGTGGGCGGTGAACGCGCGCGCCAAGATCAACGTGCCGTTCGGCGCGACGCTGAGCAGCGTGGCGCGGCTGCCCCCGGGCTCGCGCCGCGAAACCGGCGACCGCTACGCCGAGCGGGGCTTCCCCTGGAAGACGACCCTGTTGCTCTTGCTGCTGCTCTACGTGGGATACCGCTGGGCCCACGGCGCGCTGGACCGGGTCCTGCCCGAGCGGGCGCGGTCGAGGACCGTCCTCGGCAGCTGGGCGCCCGCGCCGCCGCCCCCACCCCCACCCCCGCGTGCGGACGGGCACTGACGGAGGCACCTAACCTCCCCGGCGGCGCCTCGCACCAAGCTCGTGGAGGTCAACTCTTCATGAGCATCGGAGCCATCGACAGGGAGCGCATCGACTGGACGCGGCAGCCCCCGGCGAGGTCCGGCCGCATCGGGGTTCAGATCCGCGTCGGCGTTCAGATCCCCGTGGACATGCAGAGCGGCGAGGAGCCGATCGCCGCTGTCACCCGGAACATCAGCCCGGACGGCGCATTCGTCGCGACGCGCTGGCCGCTCCGGATCGGCCAGAAGGTGGCGTTGAGGCTGACGATCCCCGGTTTCAGCGTGCCGATCGTGGTCAAGGCCGAGGTGCGCTGGGTCCGCGCGCTGAGTGCGGCCGAGGGCGCGCTGCCCGCGGGCGCGGGCGTCAGGTTCATCAGCCCTTCGATCGCCGCCTCGGCGTCGATCGCGGCGCTGCTGCAGGCGCACGAGATGCCCTGAGCCGGGCGGCCGCGCGCTTGGCTCACGGTACGGACGGCGGGGCACCCGCGGGCGCGGGCGGCGCGCCAGGCGGCGGCGGTGCGGCGCCCGACGGCGGCGGCGGCGCACCGGGCGGCGGCGCTACGCCGGCCAGGGGCGCCACGAGGCTGGCGGCGGGACCGACGGTGCCGACGAGACCCTCCACGGGCAGCGTCCATACACCCTGCGACGGTCCCCATCCAATCGCGAGTCGCCCCAGCGATCCCCCGTCGAACCAGACCGTACCCTCCACCCGGTAGGGAATCGAAAACGACGGGATGCGCCCGGCCTTCAGCTCGTTGGCGGACTGGGACGCGAGGTCGCGCATCACCATCAAGAGCTGCTCGGGCCCGAACGAATAGCGAACGGTGACGTCCACCTGGCTCGAGGCGACGATGGGTGGGAAGGAGAACTGGGGCGGCTGGCCGTTGGCGAGCGCGACGCCGTTCGCGATCAGCAGCTGCGGCAGCGACTTGTCGACGAAGTCGGACAGCGAGCGGACATCGCGCGACGACGCCTCGCACGCGCCGGGCGGCGGCGTTCCGTTGCAGGCCGACCCGTCCGCGCACAAGGTGACGCAGACCGCGCCGAGCTTCTCGCTGCTGGCCGCCGGGAACAGCGTCGTCGCCACCAGCGCGCTCGCGAGCGGGACGGGCACCTGATTCGGGTTGGCGATGTGGAATCGCAAGTCGAACGAGACCATCATCGCGCTCGGCGGGGGCGGCGGCCCGAAAGCCTGCTGGCAGATGAACGCGCCAGCACCGAGCGGCGCCGATACGAGCTGGGGGCAGTAATACGCCGCGAGCAGACGCGCCGATGGCGCGCGGGCCAACGTCGCCCCCGCGAACGTCACCGACGGCGGCGTGATCGGGGCGCCGGGCTGGCCAAGCCCCGGCAAGCCGAACTGGGCACAGGAAGCGGTCGCGGCGCCGACGGCGATTGCCGCCAGTGCGCGCCGCGACCGATACGAATGCGGATGATTCACGCCGTCCTTAATTGCAGGCGGGCGGCGTCTTCGTCCCCTTCTTCATGTGCCAGGTCCATGTCGACGTGCACGAGCCACCGGCCGGGGCCGTGGCACCGCAAGCGGCCGAGAACGTGTTCTCGACCTCGGTCACGGAGATGTCGAACTCGTTCGTCGCTGTCACCGTGACGTCGGACGTGTCGGTCTGGTGCCAGGTGCACTGGGGCATGGACGAGTCCGACGTGTTGCCGTCGCGCATGAGCGTCCCCATGTTGAACGCGATCGGGCCGGCGCCGAGCGAACCGCTCGTTCCGACTGTCAGAGTCGCGGTCGACATGACGTAGTTGACCAGCAGCGCACTGCCGACGACGCTGCCGACGCTCAGCATGCAGCCGTCCGTCACGTTCGAGACTGCCGTGACGTCGAAGCAGCTGTCGCCGGTGGTGAGGCCGTACAGCGTCACCGAGCCGTCACCGCCTCCGGTGCCGGTACCGCCGTCGCCGCTGAGGCCGCTGGAGCTACATCCGACGCTCGCGACGACGCCGACCAGAGCCAGAGACAGAGCCCATTTCATTTGGGTTCGCATGATCGTTCTCCTTCACCAGCGTCTAGAAGTGACCCTTGCCCTTGCGCGCCTCGCTGGCCGGGCCGGTCGTCTCCGCCGGCTTGGCGGGCGCGGGCGTGGCGGCGGCGGGCTCGGCCTTGGCGGCCTTGTGCTTCTTGCCCTTTTCCTCGGGTTCCGCCGCGGCGGTCGGCGCCGGCTCGGCGGGCTTCGCCGCCGCTGCCTGCAGCTGGGCGACCTGCGCCTGCAGCGCGGCCACCTGTTGCTTGGCAGCGTCGAGCTGGGTCTTGAGGCCGTCGCGCTCGCTGGTCACGGACGTGAGCTGCGCTTTCGTGGAATCCAGCTCCGCCTTTGACTGGTCACAGCCGACGGCGCCCGCGACCGCGAGCACCGCCACCATCATCATTCCTCGGACGTTTCTCATGGGGTCTCTCCTGAGTTGGTTTCAGCGCCCCCCAGCTATCACGGGCCTCCGATCACCTCAAGTGACCGCTCCGAATCCGAGGAAGCAGTGGCAGCAACCAAGATCCTGGAAATCAGCAGGTCGCAATGATTTCGGGATCTTCAGCGCGACGACCAGGCTGCGTTACTTTTTGTCGTCGTCCTTGTCGGCGGCTTTCTCGTCGTGCTTCGCCGACTTCTTGTCGCCGCCCGCGCCGTCGCCCTTCACGAAGTAGCTCTTGAGCAGAGCCTTGTCGGCGTCCGACAGCTTGGCGCTCATGTGGAACGGGTAGACGTAGAACCACTTCGGCATCGCGCCCGATTCGACCTGCTCCCAGCAGGTCTCGAGATCATCCTTGCGCTCGTCCTCGTCGACGTCCGCCCACTTCGAGAAGTTCAGGTGGTTGCGGCCGTTGTGGATGTCGCGCGCCATCAGCCACGAGCCGGGAGCGATGCGCGCGTAGAGCGGCCACTTCGTCTCGTTGGTGTGGCAATCCCAGCAGGCGCGGTGCAGGACCGCCAGCACGTCGGGCGGCGCGTCCAGCGTGAACCGCTCGGGCGGATTCACACCGATCTCGTCGGTGTGAAAGCCGAGCAGCTTGCCAGGGAACACCTGCAGCACGCCGAAGCCGACCACGCCGGCGATCAGCAAGTTCCGGATCCACTTCTTCGTTTTAGGCGACACGGGCCGCTAGCCTACCATCGAGCGCGTCGGGTGCGCTCGCGCGCTAAAGTGAGCCCCTCGTCGCCCGACGGCTCAAATGAGTGACACCCACCTGCTTCGTGACGGCCTGCTGTTCTCGGCGACGGCGATGGCCGGCGCCGTGAATGCGATCGCGGGCGGCGGCACGCTGCTGTCATTTCCTGCCGCGCTGGCCTGGGGGCTGCCGTCGCCGGTCGCCAATGCGACCAACGCGCTGGCGATGTGCCCGGGCGCGCTCGCGTCGGCGTGGGCCTATCGGCGCGAGCTGGCGGCGCGCGGCCGGCTCGGTGCGCTGCTCGCCGTGCCCAGCGTCGTCGGCGCGGTGATCGGCGCCGCGCTGATGCGGCGGACGCCGGCGCGGATGTTCGACGCGATCGTGCCGGTGCTGGTGTTCGGGGCGACGCTG
>DATFXS010000512.1:0-7603 GCA_035315605.1 Polyangia bacterium | reverse complement strand
TCTCCTCGACGGAGGCCGGGCGATCGGCCGGTGAGAACGCGAGCAGATCGACGAGCAGGGCGGCGAGCGCGCCGCTCGCCTCCTCGGGCGGAGACACCTTGGATGCGCCCGCTCCCGCGAGGCGCGTGAGGGTGTCGGAGCGAGACCAGGGGAGCCGGCCCGCCAGCATCTCGTACATCACGACCCCCAGCGAATAGAGATCAGAACGCGGATCCGCGCGCCCGCGCATGAACACCTCCGGGGCCACGTACTCGGGCGTGCCCCAGGTGAGGCTGGCGCCGGTGACACTGGCGAGCGAGACCACGCGCGCGTTGCCGAAGTCCCCCAGTTTCACGCCGCTGTCGGAGAGGAAGACGTTCTCCGGCTTGAGGTCGCGATGGATGATGCCCCGACCGTGCGCATGCTCGAGCGCGAGACCGAGCGAGTGGAAGATCGAGCGCGCGACATCTTTCGGCAAGCGATGCTCGCGTTCCAGCCGGCGGCGAAGCGTCTCCCCGCGCATCAGCTCGAGCACGAGGAACGGCATGCCCTGGTCCTCTCCGGCATCGAGCACGCGCACGATCGAGGGGTTGTCGAGCATGCGCGCCAGCTCGGCCTCGCGCAGGAACCGCCGCCGCAGCGTCTGATCCGCCGCGAACTGTGGACGCAGCTCCTTGACGGCCACGTCGGGACCGCCGGCGACCTCGGCACGGTGGACGACTGACGTTCCACCGCCCCCGAGCGTCTCGACAAGCGTGTAGCGGCCCGCGACCCGGCGGCTCAATGCTGGCCCTCCAGCAGCGTGGCCACCTCCTGCTCCGATTCGACGGCGAGCGCGATCTCGTTGATCTCGTGCTCGATCCGCGCCGTCCCCTCCGCCGAATCCGCGGCGTCCCTTCGCGCGAGGATCAGACAGATGTCGTCGAGCCGACTGGCGACGCGAAGCAGGTCCGCGCGGAGCACGACCCGGGTCACCTCCTCGCGGCGCAGCTCCGCCTGTGCACGCTCCGCCTCGGGCGACACCGACGCGTCGGCGGCACGCATCACATCCAGGTTCGCAAGCGCATCGACCAGCAGTGCGGCGCGCGCCTGCAAATCGGTGGCGAGATTGTGCCGTCCGAGTGCATCGATGCGCGCCAAACGTTCGAGGATCCGACCGAGGAGCCGGCGATCTTGCCGGCTGCGCAGTCGCGGCAGCGACTCGGCCAGCTGGCGTGAGGCGTCGGCTTCTGCTCCGCCCCCCGACCTGCGCTGGACGAGCGGCCGGCTATAGCGAATGGCGACCGACGCGAACGTCCCAGCCCACAGAAGCACGATTCCCCCGTAGGCGAACAAGATCGCCGGGCGGCCGATGTGCCCCGACAACCACTGCGTGATCTGACCCGAGCAGTAGAAGAGCGCGCCGCCCCCGATCGCGTGCCGTCCGGTCAGCGCAGTGAACTTCTTCCGCATCTGGGGCGACGACAGCGCCCAGCGCGTCTCGATGCGGGCGTCGAAGCCGGCGGCGTTCAGTCGCGCGACCAGCGCCTTGGCCGACCGCCGCGTGATCCCCCCGGCGACGAAAAACGGGAGCCGCGGCGCGCGACGGCGCCCGCGCCCGACCGGTACGCTGCCTGGCGGAAGCTCGTCGAGGATCTTGAACAACGTGACGTGCCGGCGGGCATCGATCTTGTCGCCGGGTTGGCCGGGCCCGGTCACCAGGACAGAGACGCCGCCCTTCTCGGCGTCCTCGATGCGCAGCAGCGCCCCACCGCAGTCGGCGCAGGCCGCCGCGGCCTCGACCAGCCAGCCGCCGCACTTCGGACACGAACGCCGGGCGGGTGTCGCCGCGCCCGCCGCGGGCACCAGCGCCACCGCGGACACGGGCGCTTCATCCGCCAGCGCGCGCGCGAAATCCTCGCAGGTCGCGAAGCGATCCAGCGGATCCTTCGCCAGCGCCCGCGCCAGCGCGTCGTCGATCGCGGGCGGCAGCTCGGGAGCCATTTTGCGTGCGCGGGGCACCTCGACGTCGATGTGCTGGCGCATCAGTTGATAGGGCGAGTCGCCGTAGAACGGCAGCCGGCCGGTCGCGGCCTCGAACAGCATCACGCCCAGGCTGTAGATGTCGCTGCGCGGATCGGCGTGGCCGTCGACGACGACCTCGGGCGCCATGTATTCGGGCGTCCCGAGCACGGCGTTCGCGGTCGTCAGCCCCGACAGCTCGGCGGTTCGCGCCAGGCCGAAGTCGCAGAGGCGCACATCGAGCGCCGGCCCCGGACCGCACAGGACGTTGGACGGCTTGACGTCGCGGTGGACGACGCCGGCCCGATGAGCCGCCGCCAGCGCGCCGCACAGTTGCGCCGCCAGCGACCGCAGGTCGTCGGCCCCAAAGCGTCGCCTGGCCGCCAGCCGATCGGCCAGGTCGCCACCCGGGTGATAGTCCATGACCAGGAACAGCTGCCCGTCGCTGTCGACGACCTCGCGGATCCCGAGCACGTGCGGGTGCGAAATCCGGCGCACGATGTCGACCTCGCGCCGGAAGCGCTCGACCACCGCTGCGCTCTCGCGCAGGTGCGGATAAAGAACCTTGAGCGCGACCTCCTCCCCCGTCTGCTCGTCGCGCGCGCGCACGACCTCGGCGATCGCGCCGCGCCCGACCGACCCGAGCACGCGAAATCGACCGCCCAGCCTCTCCGGAAGACTGGCCGGCAACGCGCCGACAACCGTCACGGCCTGATCATCGCACAAAGCCGCGTCTACGTTTCGCGTATCGTCCGGGCGGCGCGCGCAAAGTAGAACGGCACCCGGCCGGGTGTTAATTTCGTTTGGCGTTGTCCCTGCCCCCCTTCCCTCTCGTGACGGCCCTGGCCGCTGCCCTGCTGGCGGCGGACCCAGCCCCGGCACCGCCGAACCCGCTGCCCGCGCCGGCGCCGACCGAGATAGAAGGGCCGCCGTCGAAGACCGGGCCGCGGCCGCTGCTCGGCGTGACACCGCGGCCCGGACCGTCACCCGATCTCCCCAAGCCGCCCCACGATCCGGCCCAGCGCCGCGAATGGCTGAAGACCCAGCTCGACGAGCTGTTCAACACCAAGGAGCTCGCCAAGGCGAAGGTGTCGGCGATCGTCGTCGACGCCGACACCGGCAAGACGATCTACGCGCGCGCCGAGAAGACCCCGCTGAACGCCGCGTCCAACGTCAAGATCGTCACCTCGGCGGCGGGGCTGTCGCTGCTCGGACCCGAATACCGCTGGCGAACGACGCTGTCGATCGTCGGGCCGCCCAGCGGGCCGCCCCTGCCGGCGGGGGGCGACGCCGCCGGCGATCTCTACCTGCGCGGCTCGGGCGATCCGACGCTGGCGACCGAAGACCTGGCCGCGATGATCGGCGATCTCGCGGCGCTGGGGCTGCACAAGGTCCACGGCTCGCTGGTGGTCGACGACAGCCTGTTCGAGGGCGGCTCGATGCCGCCCGCCTACGATCAGAAGAACGATTCGACCGCCTCGCGCGCGCCCGCTTCGGCGGCGTCGCTGAACGGCAACGTCGTCGCCGTGACGATCGTCCCCGGCGCCGCAGCCGGCGCGCCCGCCCACGTCGTCGTCGATCCGCCGTCGCCCTACTTCACCGTCGCGGGACGCGTCGTCACCGCCAGCACCGGCCCGCACGCGCCGGCCGTCGACACCAAGGAAGAGCCGGCGCACACGCGCGTCAACGTCGCGGGGCGGATCAAGCTGGGCGCCGATCCGCGCACGTTCTACCGGCGCGTCGCGCAGCCGCCGCTGTTCCTCGGCTCCACGCTGAAGCAGCTGATGGAGCGCCGCGGGATCTCCATCGGCGCCGTGAAGGTCGGCCGTGCGCCCGCCCAGGGCCTTCGCGTGCTGGCCGCGCACGATTCGGCGCCGCTGGCGGTGGCGGTCCAGGATCTCAACAAGCGCTCGAACAACTTCGCCGCCGAGCAGCTGCTGCGCACGATGGGCGCCGAGATCGGCGGCCACCCCGGCAGCTGGGACAAGGGCCTCAAGGCGGTGGAACGGTACCTGGGCGGCATCGGGATCAAGGCGGGCAGCTACCAGATGCAGAACGGATCGGGCCTTTACGATTCGAACCGGTTCTCGCCGGAGCAGATCGTGACCATCCTGCGCGCCGCCTCGCGCGACTTTCGCATCTCCGCCGAGTTCCTGGCGTCGCTGGCCGTCGCCGGCACCGACGGGACCATCGCGCACCGCATGGGCGGTACGCTCGCGGAGCGCTACGTCCGCGCGAAGACAGGCACGCTCGCCAACGTCAGCTGCCTGTCGGGCTTCGCGGGCTCACCCGGTCACACGCCGCTGGTGTTCTCGATCATCGTCAACGATGTCGCGAACCCGAACGACGCGCGCCACGCGCAGGATCGCGCGGCCGAATTCCTGGTCGCCTACTTGGAAGCCGACGCGGCCGCCAAGCCGTGAACCTGGGTGGTTCCCGCAGCGCGGCGCCATGGCGCCGCGGGCACAGGCCCGGCGCGCGATAGGTCGCCGTCCTCGTCCCGGCGATCACGGAGCAGCTTCACCCGCTCTTCGGGCGCCAGCCGCTCCCAGCCGCGTCCCCCCATCCCCTCATCCATCGCATCCTTCCAATCACTCGATCGTGGACTGATGTGCCGCAACTGCATGCTGCCTCCCCTGGTGTTGCTCGCCCTATCCGCAACGAAGATTCTACCGAAAAAATTCCGCGGGCGATGCTCGATTTTTTCGCTCCAGCTCTCGATGCTCAGTATGCGGCCGGGATTGTTGTCGCTGTGTTTCCAGGTCGCCCTTTGTTGGTTACTTCGAAGGCGACGCCTGCTTGAATTCCCCGGGCGTTTCTTTCAGGATGTCCGCCGGATGAGACGCACCCCACTCTACGAAGCCCACGTCCGGCTGGGAGCCAAGATGGTGGACTTCGGCGGCTGGGCGATGCCCGTCTCGTACCCGACCGGAATTCTGGAAGAGCATCGCGCGACCCGGACCGCGGTCGGCGTGTTCGACGTCTGCCACATGGGTGAGGTGCACTTCACCGGCCCGGGCGCGGCCGCCACGGTCCAGCGTCTGGTCACCAATGATGTCGGGCGCTTGGAGAACGGGCGCGCGTTCTACACCGTCGCGTGCCTGCCCACCGGCGGCATCGTCGACGATCTGATCGTCTACCGCCTGCAGCCCGATCACTACGTCGCGGTGGTGAACGCGTCCAACATCGACAAGGACGTCGACTGGTTCCAGGAACATCGGGGCGACGACTGCAAGATCGACGACGCCTCCCCACGGACCGGCCTGATCGCCTTCCAGGGGCCGCGTGCCGAGGCGGCGCTGCAGCCGCTCACCAGCCTGCCGCTCGATCGACTGCGGCCGTTCAGCTTCGCCAGCGACGCCACCGTCGACGGGCGGCCCGTCTGGATCGCCCGCACCGGCTATACCGGCGAGGACGGTTTCGAGATCTTCTGCGACGCGCAGGATGCGCCCGCGCTGTGGGATCGGCTGATGACCGCCGCGGAGGGCGCGGGCGGTAAACCGGTCGGGCTCGGCGCGCGGGACACCCTGCGGCTGGAGGCCCGGCTGCCGCTCTACGGAAACGATCTGGACGACGATACGACGCCACTCGAAGCCGGACTCGGCTGGGTGGTGAAGCTGGAAGGCGACGATTTCATCGGGCGGGACGCCTTGCGCGCGCAGCAGGCCGCCGGCATCGCGCGCAAGCTGACCGGGTTCGTGATGACGGAACGCGGGATCGCGCGCCACGGCTATGCGATTCACGACGCCGACGGCGCCGCCGTCGGCACGGTCACCTCGGGTGGCCCCGCGCCGACGCTGACCCAGAACATCGGTCTCGGCTATGTCCCGACCCGACTCAGCGTGACGGGAACGAAGCTTTCGATAGACTGCCGCGGCAAGCGGGTCGCCGCCGAAGTGGTCACGGGTCCGTTTTACAAACGAGGAAAAAAATGAACGCGCAATATCCGGATGACCTCTTCTACACGAAGGATCACGAGTGGGCGCGCGTCGAGGATCGCGACGGCGGCAAGGTCGCGACCATCGGCGTCACCCGCTACGCGGTCGAACAGCTGGGCGACGTCACCCAGGTCGACCTTCCCAAGGAAGGCGAATCGGTGAAGCAGGCCGAGGTCTTCGGATCGGTCGAGTCGGTCAAGGCGGTCTCCGATCTGTTCGCGCCTGTCACGGGCAAGGTCGTCAAGGTCAACTCGCCGCTCGCGGATTCGCCCGAGTACGTCAACGAAGATCCCTACGACGAGGGCTGGATGATCCAGGTGGCGGTCAGCAACGCGAAAGAGCTGGACGGCCTGCTCGACGCCGAGGCCTACCAGGCGTTCCTGCGCGAGCAGGGCGAATAGAAACGGTCAGGACGTAGATGGCAGACTTTCCCGCGCGCCACATCGGCCCCGACGAGACCGACGAGGCGGCGATGCTGCGCGCCATCGGCGTCGGCACGCTCGACGAGCTGGCCGCCGAGACCGTTCCGACTGACATCCGGTTCGAGGGCGTGCTCGATCTTCCGGCGCCGGTCAGCGAGGCGGAGGTGCTGGCCGAGCTGCGTGCGCTGGCGGCAGAAAACGAGATCTGGAAGTCGTTCATCGGCCTCGGCTACTCCGACTGCGTCACCCCGCCGGTCATCCAGCGCAACATCCTGGAGAATCCAGGCTGGTACACCGCGTACACGCCTTACCAGCCGGAGATCTCGCAGGGGCGCCTGGAGGCGCTGATCAACTACCAGACGATGGTGGCCGATCTGACCGGCCTGCCGATCGCGAACGCGTCGTTGCTGGATGAAGGGACGGCGGCGGCGGAGGCGATGCACATGTTGCACGCGCTGGCGCCGGCGCTGGAGAAGGACGACGCCCCCGGTGGGACGTTCCTGATTTCGGACACTGTGCACCCGCAGACGATCGAGGTGGTGCGCACGCGCGCGAAGCCGCTCGGGATCGAGGTGTGGGTCGGCGATGCGACGTCGTTCGACTTTTCGCCCGGGCAGCGCGTGTTCGGCGTGCTGGTGCAGTACCCGGCGACGGACGGCGCGCTGCCCGACTGGCGCGACCTCTGCAAGCGGGCGCACGACGCGGGAGCCCTGGTCGCAATGGCGACAGATCTGCTGGCGCTGACGTTGATCACGCCGCCGGGCGAGATTGGCGCCGACGTTGCGATCGGCAGCGCGCAGCGCTTCGGCGTGCCGCTCGGCTATGGCGGGCCGCACGCGGCGTTCCTGGCGACGCGCAGCGAGTGGGTGCGCAAGCTTCCCGGGCGTCTGATCGGTGTCAGTCAGGACGCGCACGGGCACGTCGCCTACCGGATGGCGCTGCAGACGCGCGAGCAGCACATCCGCCGCGAGAAGGCGACCAGCAACATCTGCACGGCGCAGGTGCTGCTGGCGGTGATCGCGGGGATGTACGCGGTCTATCACGGCCCGAAGGGGCTGCGCGCGATCGCGGAGCGCATCGGGCGGCTGACCGGGACTCTGGCGCTCGGGCTGGAAAAGGCCGGGATCAGGGTCAAGCATCGCCGCTTCTTCGACACCATCCGGGTCGACGGCAGCGCCGCCGACGTCGAGCGCTGGCACAAAGCCGCCGCGGAGCGCCGGTTCAACCTCCGCCGGCTGTCGAACACGGCGGTGACAATTTCGC
>DATFXS010000511.1:0-3389 GCA_035315605.1 Polyangia bacterium | reverse complement strand
TCCGCCGTCCCGGCTCGTCGTCGCTGTCGTCGGCAACGTCGATCCCACCGCCGTCGCGGCCGCGCTGGCCAGCGCATTTCCTTCGGCCCCTCCATCCGCTTCCCCTTCCGCCGCGGCAACACCGTCCCCGTCGCCTCCGTCTTCATCCCCTCTCCCCGCGGTGCGGGGAGAGGGCAAGGGTGAGGGGTCTCCTGTCCAGCCCGACCCGTCGCCCACCACGGTCTTCCGCGCCTCTGCCGCCTCCGAATCCGCCGCCGCCGTCGGATACCCGACGTTCGCCCCCGGCGATCCCCGCCGCCCGGCCGTGGAGGTGCTGGCCGAGATCCTGGGCGGCGACGAGGGGCGCCTGGCCGCCGCCGTCGCCACGGAGCGAACCCTCGCCTGCGCAACGAGCGCCCGTGTCCCCGCCGCCGCGGCCGCAGGCTATCTGGCGGTCACCGTCAGTTGCCCACCCGCGCGGCTCGACGGTGGGGTGGCGGCGGTTCGCGCGGCGCTCGCGCGCGTGGCCAGCGGCGGCGTCACACCCGACGACGTGAACCGCGCCGTGCGACGCCTGGTCGGCGCGCGCGCCGCCGCGCTGCGCACCCGCACCGCGGTCGCGGATGCGCTGGTGCGCGACGAGGCCGACGGCCTACCGATGCTGTCCTACCGCCGCGCCGCGACGGCGCTCGCGTCGGTCGGGCCGGCGGACGTCGCCCGCGCCGCCCAGGCGGTGCTCGACCCGCGGCGCGAGGTGATCGCCGTCGTTCACCCACCCAGCGCCGCCCCGGCGCTGGCGCGGTCGGCGAGCAAAACCGGCAAGGCGGAGTCGGAGCGCTGATGTCCAGCTGCGGAGGATGCGCCGCCGAGGTCCAGCTGGAGGACACCTTCTGTCCGCGCTGCGGCGCGCCCGTCACCGACCCGTTCATCGGCACCGTCGTGGGCGAGCGCTACCGGATCGTCAGCCGCATCGGCGTGGGCGGCATGGGCGCCGTCTACCGCGCCGAGCACACGATGATGCGGCGAGATCTCGCCATCAAGGTGCTGCTGCCCGAGCTCGGCGGCAAGGAAGAGTTCGCCCGCCGCTTCGAACGCGAGGCGGAGTCCGCCAGTCGGCTGACCCATCCCAACATCATCACCGTCACGGATTTCGGCCGGACGCCCGAGGGGTCGCTGTTCCTCGTGATGGAGTTCCTGGCGGGCGAATCGCTCTCCAGCGCCATCTCGGCGGGGCCGATGGCGCCCGCGCGCGCGCTCGCGATCATGCGCCAGATGCTGCGCGCGCTCGAGCACGCGCACGCGGCGGGGGTCGTGCACCGCGACCTCAAGCCGGAAAACATCATGCTCGTCGAGCGCGAAGGGCAGCGCGACGTCGTCAAGATCCTGGACTTCGGCATCGCGAAGGTGACGCAGCCGCAGTCGGGCGGCGAGGCGCTGACCCAGGCGGGCGTCATCTTCGGCACACCCGAATACCTGTCGCCCGAGCAGGCGCTGGGCGAGGCGGTCGACGTGCGCGCCGACATCTACGCCGCGGGAATAATTCTCTACGAAATGCTGGCGGGCCGCCGCCCGTTCGAGAGCGAGGACAAGGTCAAGATCATCTCGATGCACCTGTCGCACGCGCCGCCCCGCATCCGCGACGTCAGCCCGACGGTCGACGTGCCGCTGCCGCTGGAGCAGGCGGTGATGCAGTCGCTCGAGAAGACACGCGAGCACCGCTTCGCCAGCGCGACCGCATTCCTTCAGGCGCTGGACGACGCGGAGGCGCCGGCCGAGGTCAGCGGCCCCCATCCCAGCCCGCGCCCCGTGCCGGCGGGCGCCGGCGCGTGGGCCGGATTGCGCCGACTGTCGGGGGGGCGTTCGGGTCGGCTGGCGGTCGCGGCGCTCGCCGTCGTGCTGGGCGTGGGCGGCATCGCCTTCATCAAACGCCACGGAGGGCGCGCGGCCGCGCTGGTCGCGTCGCCGCCCAAGCCCGTGCCCGCGCCGCCGGACATGGCCGAGCGCTACAAGAAGGTGGAGGGGTGGCTGGAAGACGGCAACCTCGCCTCCGCGCGCCGGGCGCTCGAGCAGGCGCTCGAGGAACGGCCCAAGGATGGGCGTGTCCGTTACATGATGGCCCGCGTGGCGTACGCCGACGGCAAGCACCAGGAGGCGCTGGCGAGCTACCGCGAGGCAATCACCCTCGACACGGGCTTCCGCGGCGATCCGGTCCTGCTGTCGCACGTCGACGCCTTGCTCGAGGAGCCGCGGCAGGCGGACGCTGCCCTCTCCCTCGTCATCGAGAAGATCGGCGCGCCCGCGGCCGACCTGCTGGAGAAGGTGGCCAACGACGGCACCGACCTCGAGCGCCGGCAGCGCGCGGCCGCCGCGCTGGACGACATCGGCGAGGGCAAGCGCGTCGACCAGGTGTCACTGTCGATCCTCGAGCTCAAGAAGGCGGGAAGCTGCGAGGAGAAGAAGGTGATCGTCGCCAAGCTGAAGGACCTGGGCGATGTGCGCGCGCTGCAGCCGTTGCGCGCGCTGGGCGGGCGCCGGCTGGGCCCGCTGCGCTTCGGGGGCGCCGACACGCGCTGCATGAAGACGGAGCTGGCCGACGCGGTCGCCGCGCTGGAGGCCAAGGAGGGCGGGGGCGAAAAGCCCGCCCGCAAGACGCGCCGGGGACATCGGTGAAGGGCATCCGCTACAACCCCAGGAACCTGCTGACCAGCCTGGTGCTGGTCTTCCCGCTTTTTCTCATCTACCAGGTCGGCGTGCTGTTCACGCTGCCGATGCTGAACGGCGCCGACTTCCTGACGGTCTTCCTGTTCCACAACCTGGGCCTGACGACCGGCGCCTACCTGGCCTACACGGCGGCGGTCGCGGTCGCGTTTGCGGTCGCGGTGGGCGTGCTTCGGCGCAAGCAGCGATTCGATCCGAAGCTGATCGTGCCCGTGATCGTCGAGAGCGCGATCTACGCGCTGACGATGGGGTCGCTGATCGTCTTCGTGATGACCAAGGTGCTGCACGTGTCGCCGCGGCTCGCGGGCGGCATCGCCAGTCAGGGGCTGGGGACGCGTTTCGTGATGTCGCTGGGCGCCGGCGTCTGGGAGGAGACGATCTTCCGGCTCGGCATCATGACCGGCATCGTCGTCCTGCTGGAGAAGGTCCTGGGCTTCGGCCGCTGGGTCGCCGTCGCGCTGGGACTGGTCACGTCGGCGGTGCTGTTCTCGGCCATGCACCACATCCCGCCCTACGGCGACCCGCTGCACATCGGCGTGTTCGTCTTCCGCGTGCTGGCCGGCTGCTTCTTCGGCCTGATCTACTGGCTGCGCGGCTTCGCCATCGCCGTCTACACCCACGCCCTCTACGACATCTACGTCCTCCTCGTCCGCTGATTTTTCCCTCTCCCGCTTGCGGGAGGGGTCAGGGTG
>DATFXS010000510.1:0-4262 GCA_035315605.1 Polyangia bacterium | reverse complement strand
CGGTGATCTCGCCGCCGCCCGTCGCCGGAGCCGCCGCGGGCGTCTCGCTCGCCGCGGGCGCCGCCACCGCAGGCGCCGCGTCCTTGTGGTCTTTCTGATCTTTCGGCTTCGCCGTCGCCTCGCGCACGGCCTTGGCCTTGTCGGGCGCGTCGCCGACCGCCAGCTCGCAGTCGCCGAACACCATCTCGATCCGCCCGTCGTTGCGCTTCAGGCTGACCTCCAGCGACTGGGCGCGGATCAGCGTCTTGTCGCGAACCTTGCCGGACAGCTCGACGACCTGGGCGTCGAACTCGCCCGCCAGCTCGCCGCGCGAGCGCAGCTCGGTCACCTTCGCCTTGCCGCACAGGATCCCGCTCTCCGTCACTTCCACCGAAGGGCCGGTCATCTCGCCGTCGACACGCCCCATCACGACGATGGGACAGGTCGAGGTGAGCGTCCCCTTCAGCTCGGTGCCGTCTTCGATGAGGGTCTTCTTGGTCGTATCGCTCATTCTTCCTATCCCGCCTTTCACTTTGTCACTTTCGGAGGATCTTCACGCGCAGCCGGCTGCCGCGCTCGAATGCAAACCGGGTCAACTCGGCGTTCTGCTGCACCGACGACACCAGCGCGCCCTTGCCGCTGACGACCAGCTCGCGCGGCCCGACGATGCCCGGGCTCTCGCTCTCGAAGAAGTGCCCGTGCACGGTGACCGATCCGGCACCGGCGATCCGGCAGTCCGCGAGCACGCCGGTCTCGCCCACCACCAGCTCGGTTCCGTCGCCCAGGTTGATGGTGCAGTTCTGGAAGAGGCTGTCGATCTCGACGCGCGCGCCCGGTTCGAAGTCCAGCGTCGCGTTCTTCAGCACGTCGCCCTGGCCGAAGTAGCGTCGCGAGGCGGGCGCGGTCTTCTCGACCGGCGGCTGAATGCCGGAGAGCAGCACCGGAATCTCGCCGTTGGTGATGCGGCCCGTACCGTCGCCGGCGACGCTGGTGTCCAGCCACGAGACCAGCACGTCGGCCAGCGGCGCGCCCGTCCCGATCAGGCCGGCCACCTTGGCGCCGGTCAGCTTCGTGCCCGCGAGCCGCGCGCCCGTCAGCGTCGCATGGCGCGCGTCGACATCACCCAGGTCGGCGCCGCTCAGATCGGCGCCCGCCAGGTCCGCCTTGACCAGCTGCGCGCCCCCCAGCTTCGCCTTCGCCAGCTTGGCGCCCGCCAGGATCGCGCCCACGAACAGCGCGCGCGCGAAGTCGCCCTCGGTCAGCGTGGCGCCGCGCAGGACCGCGTTGCTGAAGTCGGCCTGGGCGGCCTTCACCGCGCCCATCGACGCGTCTTCCAGGTTCACGTTCGTCAGCACCGCGCCGCGCAGGTCGGCCCCGGTCAGGTTCGCCGCGCTCATCTGCGCGAACGGCAGCCGCGCGCCCGCCAGGTTGGCGCCGGCCAGGCTGGCGCCCTCCAGGTTGGCGCGGGCCAGATTGGCGCCCGCCAGGTTGGCGCGATCCAGCTTCGCCCCCTCGAGATCGGCGTTCTCGAGGTTGGCCTCCATCATGTCGGCGCCGCCCAGGAACGCCTCGCGCAGGCTGGCGTTCTTGAGGCTCACCTTGCGCAGGACCGCCGCCTCCAGGTTGCCGCCCTCGATGTCGGCGCGCGACAAGACGGCGCCGGTCAGCGCGGCCCGGGACAGATCGATGCCGCGCAGGTCGGCCCGCTCCAGCTTTTCGTTTTTTCGGACCTTCTGCAGGACCTGATCGCGTGTCAGCTCGCCCATGATCGTGATTGCCTCCTCTGAATCAGGCCGCTACCGGGTGAGGGCCGCTCTCGAAACTCCAGACCACCTTGTGCACCGTGGCCATCTTGGCCAGCACGCGCTGGACCTCCTCGATCCGGCGCGCGAAGGCCATCTTCGGCAGCCGCGCGGCCAGCTCGAACTCGCCCAGCTGCACCAGCGCGATCGTCACCTGCAGGAACGACACCTGCCGCTGCCAGCGCAGCTGCTTCTTCGACTGACGATCCGCCTCCGACCAGCCGCCCGCGGCGCGCTCGAACCCGGTGTGCGCGGTGCGCATCTGATCCAGCTGCCCCGCCAGCGCGCGCACCGTCGCGCCCGGATCGATGGTGGCCAGCGCCGCCGGCGACGACCGGCGGAAGGCCTGCACGCGCGCCGCGACCGCGGCCGCGATCGCCTCGGGGATCGCGGTCACCACGGCGATCTCGTCGGCCTTCGCGGCGAACAGCGCCGCCAGCCGGCCCAGCCCCGCCGCCATCATCTTGTCGATCATCAGCGGATCCAGCCCCTCGACCTGCTCCAGCAGCGCGCGGACGATCAGCGGCTCGCGGCGCTCGCGCTCCCCTTCCAGCTCGAACGCGCGCGGCAGGCAGGTGCAGAGCGGCAGGTAGGCGGCGACCAGCTTGTCGCGGCCGGCCCCCGTCAGCGTCGGCGGCTGGCCGGGCTCGAGCAGCTTCTGCAGGGTGGCGAGGAAATCGTCGAGCGCGGTCACCAGCTCGGTGCTGCCGACCTCGGCGGCCATCTTGCGCAACGACTTCAGCGCGGGCTGCGCCTGCTCCAGCCAGGTCGCCTGCGGCTCGCCCCAGCGCACCTCCATCATCGCGCTGCGAACCGGCGCGACGTGCGGGACGGCCAGCTCCTCGAACGTCGCCTGCAGCGCCGCCCGGTCGGACGCCGTCGAAACCACCGGCGCCTCCTTCGAAGCGTCGTTCTCCAGCGCGAGCGCGATCGCCAGATCCAGCGATCCGGCCGCGGGCTCCTTGACGGCGACCGGCACGGCCGCGATCGGTACGGCGCCGAGAGCGGAGGCCGGTGGGGCGGCGCTGGCGCGTTCCGTCTTGGCGCGCGCCGGCGCGGCGCCGGGAAACAGGGACGGGGCGGCTGGCGGCCCGGCAGCGGGCGCATGGGCAGGCGTGACGCCAGGCAACGCGGGCGCGGCCGGCTTGGCGGTGATCGGTGCGCGCGCGGCGCCATGGGCGACGCCGTTGGCGCCATTGACGCCGTTGACGCCGTTGCTGCGCGGTGGCGTCGGCGCGACCCGGGCGGCCGCTCGATTCTGCTCAGTAGAAGAAGGAGGCATGGTGGGGGGTGCGGCGGGAGGCGTCATCGGGGCCGGCGGGGGCGCTTTCTGCTCGGGCGCGTTCGGCGCCGATGCCGCCGGTTGAGCGCCTTCCTCGGCGCCGCGTTTTCGAAGTCGCGAGAAAATGCTCATGCTCCGCCCGACGCGCCTTCTGCATCGGCTCATCGCGCGCGCGACTTGAGATGATCCGCGCTCAACCGGACAATCGCTCGCAGAATGACATCGTCGCTTCTGCTAGCTTCAGCGCTCGCCTGGGGAATTCCGTTTTCGGCGACGCAGCACGGTGACGAGTCCTACCTCGGGCTCATCGAAAAAATCGACGGCCAACCGGTGTGGGTGCGAGCGGCGTTCAAGCGCGAGCGCCGCGAGGACTGGACGCCGACGATCGCGCTCGAGAAGGATCACGGTCCCGGGAATCTCGCTGCAGCGGCCAGGGCGCTGCCAGGACGGATCACCTGGCGCGCCTGCCGCGACGGTCGCTCACTGGGAACGATCATCTCGGAGCGGCGGCTCTTCCAGTTGTCCGCGGAGCTCGGCACACACGCGCTGCGATCGGCGCCGGCGTTCGTCGCCGGCGCGCCGGATGACGAGCGGTTCCGGGTCATCATGACGGACACCGCGGCATCGCGACCGTTCGTCGTCTCCACGGCGCGCGACGCGTGCGCGATCGGACGGTCGGTGCACCGCGGCGACACCGAAGCCGTCGCGCGCGTCGTTCGGCTTGTGCTCGCCCAGAGAAACCTGCACACCGGCAAGCCCAATAGATTGATGGAGGCGAGCGGCTGGCAAGCTGGCGACTGGACGATCGTCGAGGTGATGCTCGAAGAAGAGGGCTCCTGGCTGACGGTCGTCGCCTTCGCCACCGCGGACGATATCCGGTACACGGTGAAGGCCGCGCGCGTCGTCGACTGGATCTCCGCGGACGAAGACGGCGTCCCTGACGTCGTGCTCTGGATCGACGGCAACAACCGCAGCGGTTACATGCTGGTCTACGGCAATTTCGAGAAGCACGCCGAGTTCGACTGGCAGTACCGCTAGGGGCTCCGCTCACTCACCTCTTCGGCGGGGGCGGGAGGACGGCGGTTCGGCCGGCCTCCGCGAGCAAGCTCGGAATCCCGTCGGCCGCAACGATCCAAGCGGCCGCCTACGCTACGGCCGACCGAACAGCCGTCCCCGCGGCGAGCGGAGCGCCGCCCTGC
>DATFXS010000509.1:0-5424 GCA_035315605.1 Polyangia bacterium | reverse complement strand
CCGGCGTCGAGCGCCAGCGCGTAGGCCAGCTGGACGTAGCCGCCGCGCGCCTGGAACCCCGACGCGATCAGAAAGGTGCCCACCGAGGTCGTCTTCGGCCCGCCCTGGTCTTCGTCGACGCGGACGTACTCGGCGTTCAGGTAGACGCCCGCGACCGCGACACGCAGGTCGGCGCCGTAAGCGCGCTGATGCGCCGATCGATCCGGTTGATCGTTGCGAGGGCCGGCCATCGCCGAGGCGCCCAGCTTGGCCTGCACGATCGGCGTGTTCAGCTCGTAGCCGAGCCGCCCCGATGCGACGGGCGCGCCGGTCAGATTCGCGTCCGGCGGCTGCAGCACCTCGACGAAGTTGCCGCTGTTGGTGACCGCGACGTTGAGGCTCAGCGCCGACCAGATGGGCGCGATCTGGATGCGATAGAACAGCTTGGCGCCGATCGACTGGCCCGTGGTGTAGCGCGCGATCAGCGACGGTGTGATGCCGGTGCGGATATTCGCCTGGTTGTCGAGATATTCGATGCCGAACACCGAATCGAACTTGCCGACGCTGAGCGCCAGCTCCTGATTGTCGAACGGGACCAGCCGCCCGAACGCCTGCTCGACGACGACGCGCGTGGCGTCGCCGCCCGTCTCGATGAATCGCGGCACGAACTGCACACGCGAGAACACCGTCAGCGGCGACCCCGGCGCGGCGTACTTCAGATCGAGATCCAGCGTGTTGAGCAGGAACGATGGCCGGCCGCCGATGCCGGCGGACCGCGGCAAGAACCCGTTCACGACGCGCCCGGGCCCGGGATCCGTCGACGCGGCGTCACCGCGCGAGTTCACCGCGGGCGCGAACCCGTCGACGCCGTAGTCCAGCGGCACGCGCGTGTCGCCGGGCGCGAAGCTGGTCCCGTCGCCCTGCGCCTTCGCGAAGCCGACGTCGACGTAGCCGTTGATCGACAGCGCCGCGGGCGCGCCCGGACCCTCCGACGGCGGCGTGTACCCTTCGCTGTCGTTGATCGGTTCCGGCTCGGCCGGCGGTTCGGCCGGAGTCGGAGTCGGAGCCGGTGGCGGCGGCGTCGGGATCGGCCCCTGCGCGCGCGCGGCGGATGCGAACGCCGACCAGACGGTGATCAGCGCCCACCATCGGGCGCCCGCGATCTTCAAGGCCCGACCGCCTTCCCCATGAAGCTGACCAGGGGACAGGTGACGGTGATGTCCGTCCGCTGGATGGCGCCGCGCCCGAGGTAGTTTTCGATGTCCGCTTGCGAATCCAGGTACTGGCACATCCCGCCGTGCGGATCGGTCATGTTGATGTCGCCGAAGCAGTCCGGGTTCACGGCGACGCGCCCCAGATAGTCGGCCAGATCGGCAGCCGACTGGCCGTCGAACATCGGGTCGTAGTTGCCGCCGCCGGGGAGATTCGTCGGGATGCCGGCGTTCTGCAGCGCGGCCACGAAATCCTTGACCATCTGATCCGTCGCGTTCGGCGGCGCGAAGACGCGCGCGGTGGGCGGCACCGTGACCGTGTAGACGCGCCAGTACGCGCTGTACGCGGCCGTGGCGGCGTTGTTCATGGCGACGGGCGGGGGTGTCTTCGAGAACAGCGGCCCCGTCCCGAGG
Organism: Polyangia bacterium; assembly: GCA_035315605.1. Classification (GTDB taxonomy): domain Bacteria; phylum Myxococcota_A; class Polyangia; order Fen-1088; family Fen-1088; genus JADGRB01. The sequence goes on along the minus strand of DATFXS010000509.1, from coordinate 3,820 downwards.
ACGGACGGGATGTCGGGCGCGACGAGCGTGCCGTCGTCCTTCAGGAAGACGAAGTGAAAGATCGGGACCTCGACGACGGTCAGGTCCTCATTCCAGCTGAACGGCGCCGACGGAAACTGCAGGTAAGAGATCGGCGCGCCGTCGATCCAGCCCTTGCCCGACGTGGTGCCGCCGGTCGGCAGCAGCGGCGTCGTATCGGGCGCGAGCTGCTCCGACGGTGTCAGCGGCGCCACCCAACCCTTCGTCGGGTAAAGCGGGTAGTGTCCGTCGAGGATCTGGCGCTCCGACGTCAGGGCACCGTCGGCGGTGCCGGCCGGGACGCCGACGTAGAACACCTGCCAGAACGGACTGTAGAACGCGCTGCCCGGGCCGACGCTGAAGATCGGGTGCAGGTGCCCGTCGACGTCGCTCACAGGCTTCAGCGCGCCGCTCGCCCCGGTCGCCAGCAGGTACATCGGCTGCACCCAGATCTGGTCGAAGTGCGCCCAGACCTCGGTCGTCACGTAACCGGTCGGGTACCCTTCCGCCCAGCTCTGGTGCACGTAGAGGAGGTTCGACGTGCCGGGTTCCAGCATGCTGCCGAGCGACACGCCGCCCGGCAGCCCCGCGTCAGTCGCGATGGCGTCGGTGTCGTGCCCGCCGGCGGCGTACAGCGCCTCGACGTCGAAGGTCGTCCAGAGCCGCGGGTTCGCGGGCCGGGGCGCGTCGCACGCGACCGGCGCGCAGAGCGCGCCCGCCAGCACGAACGCCACACCGACGGATCTCACGGCGCGCGAGAATAGTCGCTCCCGCGTGCCGAGGGAAATTGTCTTGCGTGTCGGCTACGCCGGCTTGCCGAGCGTCTTCTGCCCGGGCTTCCATTCGACCGGGCAACGCTCGCCGGTCTGCAGCGCCTGCACCAGTCGCAGCGTCTCGCTGACCGAGCGCCCCAGGAGGTCGGCGTTGTACGACGCGTGCTGCACGATGCCGCTCGGGTCGATGATGATCGTCGCGCGGCAGGCGATGCCGCCCTCGATCAGCGCCTCGTAGTCGCTGCTGATCGTCTTGTTGAAATCGGCGAGCAGCGGATGATTCAGCTTGCCCAGGCCGGACTTGATCCACGCCTTGTGCGAATGCTTCGAATCCGTCGAGATGCCCAGCACCTCGCAGTTGACCGCGCGGAACTCCTCGTAACGGCGGGAGAACTCCTGAATCTCTGTCGGGCAGATGAAGGTGAAGTCGGCCGGATAGAAGAAGAGCACGACGTACTTGCCCTTGTAGTCACTCAGCGAAATCTTCTTGAAATCGCCGTCGCCGACGACGGCATCTATGCTGAAGTCGGGCGCTTTCCTCGTGACGAGACTCATTGGGGTTCCTCCTGAGAAGGTGTGCACACTAGCACATGAACCTGAGTCGGTTGCGCGGCGGCGGCAATCGTCAGAAGCTTGTGAAATGCGCAAACGTGCTTCGACTTCCTTAATGACTCCGTTCTGTCCTTCCCGCGTGTCCAGTGCTCGCCGCGCCCTCGGCGCCGCCGTCGGCGTGCTGTTCGCCGCCCTCGGCTGCGGCGGTGGCTCCTCCGGCTTCGCCACCATGGGGATGCCCGGCATCCCCTCGCCCACCCGCGTCGGCGCGAACCTCGTGTTCGCCGACGTGAAGATCAACGGCTACGGCGGCGGGCGACTGGGCGTCGACACCGGCTCGCCCGTCATGCTGGTCGACCAGAGCGCGTTTCCAGGACTGATGCTCGGGACCGCCACCGAGGTCCACGCGAACGTGACGGCCGGCCAGTTCACGGTCGACAACGTTCCGCTGGTGCAACAGACGTTCGGGGGCGGCATGGATCCGCTCGGATTCGCCGGCCTGTTCGGCGGCGAGGTGATGCGCCAGTTCACGGTTCGCCTGGACTACGCGCACCCGGATCTCGCGTTCCGCCTGGGCATGCCATCGATGGAGCCGGCGGTCGACGGCGTGGAGGTCCCGGGCGCGGCGATCGACTTCACCCTGCAGGGCGGCGGCCGCGGCCAGTTGAACAACGCCATCATCACCTTCCCGGCCACCCGAATCCCGGTGACCGTCGATATCGAGGGTGTGTCGCATTCCTTCATCCTCGACACCGGCGCCAGCGAGACGACCGTGCGCTCCACGCTCTTCGACAGCCTCACCGCGGATGGCCGTGCTCAGCTGAGCAATCTGCCGATCACCACCGTGGCCGGACCGGGGTCCGCGATGGTCACCCGCGTTCGGACGATAACGGCCGGGGGCGAGACCGTCACCGACCCCGTGATCATGATGATCGGCGACCCGCTCCGCGACATGCTCCTCGATTCCATCTCGGCCGAGGTCCACCGCACCATCGACGGGCTGCTGGGCGGCAACTTCCTGCGCGAGTTCATGGTGACGATCGACTACCCGCACGGGACGCTGCACCTTCAGCGTTACACGTCCGCCACGATCGTCGACGAGTTCCAGCGCGTCGGGTTCGAGCTGGCGGCGGGGGCCACGAACAGCACCCACCGCTACGCGATCGGCGTCGTCTATCAGATGACGGACGCCGCGGCCAAGAACCTGACCGCGGGCGATGAGCTGGTGTCGGTCGACGGCCAGGCCCTGGATGGGCTCGACTCGGTGGCGGCCGACGACTCGCTCAATGGAACGGTCGGGTCGACCAAGGCGATCGGGCTGGGGAAGACCGCCGACCCGACGCTGACGAACACGACCGTCAACATTCTGGTCGAGGACCTGGTCCCGCCACCGTCGCCATGATCGGCGCGTGCGCACGGCCGATCTTTGATCGCCGCGCCGGTGTGTTTAACGTTCTAGTGATGCCGTCGCCGCGCCCGAACTTCTTCGCCAACTACGCGCGCACGGCCCTGCTGATGGCCGCGCTGATCGCCCTGCTCGGGGTGGTCGGCCGCGCGGTCGGTGGGGTCAACGGAATGGCCGCGTTCCTCGCCTTAGGCGTGGTGATGAACTTCGTCATGTACTGGTTCTCGGATCGGATCGCGCTGGCCGCGCACCGGGCCCGGTCGGTGACAGCGGCCGAGGCGCCCACTCTGTACGCCATCGTCGAGCGACTCACGCGACGGGCTGGGCTGCCGATGCCGCGCGTCTTCGTCATCCCGTCCACGGCGGCGAACGCGTTCGCCACCGGCCGCAACCCGTCCCACGCCGCGGTCGCGGTGACCGACGGCATCCTGCAAATTCTGAACGAGCGCGAGCTGGAAGCGGTCCTGGCGCACGAGCTTTCGCACGTGAAGAACCGCGACGTGCTGATCTCGACCATCGCCGCCGCCGTCGCGGGCATCATCGCGGGCGCCGGACACTTCCTGATGTTCTTCGGGGGCGGCTCGCGCGACAACCATCGCGGCGGCGGGCTGGCCGCGCTCGCCTGGATCATCCTGGCGCCGCTGATGGCCACGCTGATCCGGCTGGCGATCAGCCGGTCGCGCGAATACGGCGCCGACGCCTCGGGCGCGTCGCTGGTCGGCGATCCGGAAGCGCTGGCGAGCGCGCTCGCGCGCCTCGAGCAGGGCCAGCTCCGTCACCCCTACGAGTTTGCGGGCCCCGCGACCGCGCACCTCTTCATCGTGAACCCGCTGCGGGGCGGCAGGGCCACGATCATGAACCTGATGTCGACGCATCCTCCGATCGAGGAGCGCATCAGGCGTCTGCAAGAGATGCACGTCTAGGATGGCGGCGACCTGAAATGGCCGCGACGCTCGTGCTCGCGGCCTGGGAGCCGGAGATCGCGCCGCTGCGCCGTCTGGCGCGCGCGATCGATCCGGGCCGCCTCGCGCTCGGCACGGTGGGCGTCGGCCCGGTCGAGGCGGCGGTGGGC
>DATFXS010000508.1:0-21406 GCA_035315605.1 Polyangia bacterium | reverse complement strand
GTTCGGGGGACCGGTCGGAGAAGATCCGCACCTACAACTTCCCGCAGGACCGTCTGACCGACCACCGCATCGGCCTGACCCGCCACAACCTGCCCGGCATCCTCGATGGCGATCTGGTCGACGTCATCAGCAGCCTCCGCGCCCACTTCCAGGCCGAGGCGCTGAAGGCGCAGCCCGCCAACTGATCTGGTCCCGACGATCGTCGTCCGAAAGCTGCCGCGCGCCCGCGCGCGAAGGTAAGCTGCGGTCGCCCCCGGGTAGGCGACACATGCGCATCGTCATCCTCGACAGCTTCGCGGCCGATCAAGGCGACGAGACGTTGTGGGACGGCCTGCGCGAGCTCGGTGACCTGACCGTCCATCCGCGCATCGCTGACGGCGACGTCGTCGCGCGCTGCGCCGGCGCCGCCGCCGCGCTGACCAACAAGGTGGCGTTTTCGGCGGCGACGTTCGCGGCATTGCCGGAGCTTTGCTACGTCGGGGTGCTGGCGACCGGCACCAACGTCGTGGACCTAGCGGCCGCGCGCGCGGCGCACGTCGCCGTCACCAACGTGCCGAGCTATGCGGCCGCGTCGGTTGCGCAGCACGTGATGGCGCTGGTGCTGCATTTTTCGCAGGACGTCGCCGGGCATGCCGCGGCGGTCAAAGCGGGCGGCTGGGCCAAATCGCCTGATTTCTGCTTCTTCACGAAGGAGATGTTCGAGCTGTCCGGCAAGACGCTGGCAGTGGTCGGCAGCGGCGCGATCGGAAACGCGGTCGCGCGCATCGCCGACGCGTTCGGGATGCGCATCGTGCGCGCCGCGGTGCCCGGATCGCCGACCGGCACCGGGCGCGTGCCGCTCGCCGAGGCGCTGCCTGGGGCGGACGTGGTCTCGCTGCACTGCCCGCTGACGGACGCGACGCGCGGAATGGTGGACGCGCGCTTCCTGGCAGCGATGAAGTCGCGCGCCATCCTGATCAATACCGCCCGCGGCGCGCTGATCGACGAGGCGGCGCTGATCGCGGCGCTCGCCGCCGGCCAACTGGGCGGCGTCGGGCTGGATGTGCTCGCCGTCGAACCGCCGCCTGCCGATCATCCGCTCTGCGACGCGCGCGCGCCGTGGGCCGGCCGCGTCGTCATCACGCCGCACATCGGCTGGGGCGCGATCGAAGCGCGGCGTCGGCTGGCCGCCTCGGCGACCGACAACCTGCGCGCGTTCATCGCCGGCCAGCGCCGCAACCGCGTCGACTGAGCGCCGCCGCTCGTCGGCCCCTCACCCTAACCCTCTCCCCGCTTGCGCGGGGCGAGGGGACCGGAACGTGGCGAGGGGGACCGGAAATTTCTTCTCCCTCTCCCGCTTGCGGGAGAGGGTCGGGGTGAGGGCAAACCTTCTAGCGGTTGTCGCCCATCAGCGTGACCACGACCGTGCGCGCGCCGCCGTGATCCCGGTGCTCGCCGAGGTAGATCCCCTGCCAGGTCCCGAGCGCCAGCCGGCCGCCGCGGATCGGGATCGTCACGCCCGTCCCGATCACCATCGCCTTGATGTGCGCCGGCATGTCGTCCGGGCCCTCGGTCGTGTGCTCGAAGTAGGGCGCGTTCTCCGGCACCGCGCGCGAGAACCATCGCTCCATGTCGCCGCGCACGTCGGGATCGGCGTTCTCGTTGATCGCCAGCGAGGCCGAGGTGTGCTGTATGAAGAGGTGCGCAAGCCCGACCTTGAATTCCGCGATCTCGGGCAACGCGGCGACGATTTCGCTGGTGACCAGATGAAACCCGCGCGCGCGCGCCTTCAGTCGGACCTCGGTCTGGTGCCAGCGCATCCGTGTGGGAGTGATGTCTAGCACGTGAGGCGGCGTACCGACGGGTGCGCAGAAGGTTGCGAAAATCTTCGAGGTCCTTGTCTAATGAAGGGACGGGACCGCTCGTCCAAGTCCGAGTGACTGCAAAGGAGATCACATGACGTCGGGAAAGCGCCTCGCTGTCGCCATCGGAATCGCCATGCTGACGACCTTCGCCGGCCTGTCGGCCGCCCAGGCCCAGTACGGCCCCCGGCCCTATTACGCGCCACCGCCGCCGCGCGGCGTCTACCGCAGCGGGCTGGTCTTCGGCGGCTCGCTCGGCCTGGGCGAGATATCGTCCGACGGCTGCGGTCCGTACTGCGGCGGCACCTTCTTCTTCGAGGGACACATCGGCGGCATGATCAATCCGCGCCTCGCCCTGATGGGTGACTTCTGGGGCGCGGCCCACCACTGGGATGACGGGTACGGCACCGGCACCACCTACCAGGGCCTGTACACCTTCGCGGCGCAGTACTGGGTCGCGGACTTCTTCTGGCTCAAGGGCGGGTTCGGGTTTGCCCAGCTGAACTTCGGGTATGACAACGCGGCGAACCCGAGCGAAAACGGGCCCGGAGTGCTGGGCGCCGCCGGTTTCGAAGTCGTCCAGGCCTACAATTTCGCGCTCGACCTGCAACTGCGCCTCGGCCACGGCTTCTACAGCTCGGGGCCCGACGTCAACCAGGTCGCCTTCATGGTCGGCGTCAACTGGTACTGACGCAGGCGACGCAACTACACGGGGGCGCGGCCGAACATGACGCGTGCCCCTCGTCTGGTGGTCCGTCGCCTTCGTCGTCGGCGACGCCTGCGCGCTCGCTGACGTCGTCGGCTGGCGGTCCAGCGTCGCGTTCGGGCTGATCGCGGCGGCGGCGATCGTCGCCGCGCGCAGTGCCCGCCGGCGCGTCGCCGTTCCGATCGTGTTCTTCGCGGTGGGCGCCGTCGTCGGCGTGCGCGCCGTCGGCCAGCGGCCGGTGCATCCCGCGCTCGCGGCCGCGTTCGCCCGCGACGACGCGCAGGAGATCGAGGGGACGGTGCTGCGCGGTCCCGAGAGCAACGGCACGGGCGCGCGCCTGATGGTCGCGCTGGCGCGCCTGGGCGGCGGGCCCGCGGAGGGCGAGGTGGCGCTGTCGGTCGTTCATGGATGGCCCGACTTCGGACCCGGCGAGCGGATCGCGTGCCGCGCGCGGCTGCACGAGCTGCGCGGAACGCGCAACCCCGGCCTGCCTGATCCGGCGCTGGCGCTGCGGGCGGCGGGGGTCGATGCGCTGGCGGGTGTGGCGGAGGCGAGCGCGATCGTCCGCGTCGCGGAGCCGGGCGGCGGCGGCCCGCGCCGGCTCGCCTTCCTGGCGCGGCGTGCGCTGCGATCGGCGATCGACCGCGAGCTGCGAGGCGACGCCGCCGCCTTCCTGAAGACCGCGGTCCTCGGCGACCGGCGTGGCGTCGGCCCCGACGTCGAGCAGGGGTTCCGCGTCGCCGGTGCCACGCACGTGCTCTCCGTGTCGGGCCTGCACCTGGCGGCGGTGGCGACGCTGCTTTTTTTCATCGTCCGGGCCGCCGTGGCGCGCGTGCCGCGCCTTCCGCTGTACGCCGACCCGCGCGCGATCGCCGCCGCGGTGGCGTTGCCGGCGATCGCATTCTTCGCGCTGGTGACCGGCGAGGCGATCGCGACGCTGCGTTCGGCGCTGATGCTGTCGATCGGCATGGGCGCCTACCTGGTCGGGCGGCGGGCCTCGGCGGGACCGGCCATCGCGGCGGCGGCGCTGGTGCTGGTGGCGGCGAATCCGCTCGAGCTCTGCGATCCGTCGTTGCAGCTGTCGCTCGCGTCCGTCGTCGGCATCGCGCTCGGCGCGCGGGGCCTCGGCCCCCGGACGGCGGCGGCGGGCGGCCTGCTGCGGCGGCTCTGGCACTGGCTCTGGCGATTCGTCGCGGCGACGATCGCGGCGACCGCGTCGACGGCGCCGCTGGTCGCGCATCACTTCGGCGAGGTCGCGCCCCTGTCGCCGCTCGGCAACCTGGCGCTGGTCCCGATCGTCGAGCTGGCGGTCGTCCCGATCGGGCTGGCCGGCGCGACCGCGGGCGCGATCTGGCCGCCGCTCGGCAAGCTGCCCCTGGCGCTGGCCGGGTTCGCGGCGCGCGCGGCGCTCGCGGTCGCCGACCGCTTCCGGCTGCACGCGCCCCTCTGGCTCTGCCGTACGCCGAACGGCCTCGAGACGGCGGCGCTGACCGCAGCCGGCTGCCTGGCGCTGATCGCCTGCGGCGCGGGCCGGCCGGCGCGACGGCTGACCACCTGGGCGGCGCTCGCGGTCGCGTTGCTCGCCGTCGGCAGCCTGGCGGCGCGGGATCTCCGGCGGCGCCACGCGCGCGAGCTGACCGTCACCTTCCTGGACATCGGCCAGGGCGACGCCGCGGTCATCGAGGCGCCGGGCCCGGCGGTGATGCTGATCGACGGCGGCGGCGTGCGCGACGGATCGTTCGACACCGGCGCGCGCATCGTGGAGCCGTTCCTGCGGTCACGCGGCATCGGTCGGGTCGACGTCGTCGCGCTGTCGCATCCCCACCCCGATCACCTGAACGGTCTGTTTCGCGTGCTCGAACGCTTCGACGTCGGCGCCTTCTGGTCCAGCGGCGACGACGGGCGCAATCCGGAGTACCGCCGCCTGGTCGCGCTGGCCCGGGCGCGCGGCGTCGCGATCCCGGAGGTCGTGCCGACCCGGCTGGGCGGCGCCGCCGTCGTTCCGCTCGGTCCGTTCGAAAGCGAGGCGGACGGCGGCGAGCGCATCGCCGCGCCCGCCGGGCTGACCGTCAACGACGCATCGCTGGTGCTGCGGGTCGGGTTCGCGGGGCGCGGCGTCCTGTTCGCCGGCGATCTGGAGGCGGACGGCGAGGGCGAGCTGGCGGGACGGCGCGACGCCGGCCAGGTCGTTGCGGCTGATGTCCTCAAGGTCCCGCATCACGGCAGCCGCACGTCGTCCACCCCCGAGCTGATCGACGCGGTGTCGCCGGCGCTGGCGGTGATCTCGCTCGGCTGGCACAATCAGTTCCACTTTCCGGCGCCTGAGGTGGTGGCGCGCTACGCGGCGCGCGGGGTGCGCGTCCTGCGCACCGATCGGGACGGCGCGATTTCGGTCGTGATTTCGCCGGACGGAGCGATGGCCGTGCGCTGCGAGCGCGGCTGCCCGGTCGAAACGGCGCAACCAAACGCCCCACGCGACCGATGAGGCATCGATGGTCAAATCGGCGACTCTCTGGCGCTTCCTGGCCGCGACACTGGCTGCTGGCTGTGCGACCGCGCCGCGGCCGATGCAACCGCGCGCGCTGGCACTGCAATCGTCCGGGGTCGAGGCGCTGGGACGCGGTGAGCTGGACCGCGCGGCGGGCCATTTCGCGCTGGCCCTCGAGTTCGAGCCCCGGCTGGCGGAGGCCGAGAACGGCCTGGGCCTGGTCATGCTTCGACGGGGCGATTGGCCCCGCGCCGAGGAGCGATTCAGGGCCGCGATCGCGCTCAACGAGGAGCTGGCGGAGGCGCACCTCAACCTGGCGACCGCGCTGGTTCATCGCGACGCCGAGACCGACGCGCTCGCCGAGGCGCGAGCGGCCCTGGCGGTCGATCCAGGCTACGCCGACGCCCGCCTGTTGACCGCCGAGCTCTTGTTGCGGACGGGGCGGCTCGACGACGCGCGCTGGGAGCTCGAAAAGCTGTGCGCCGCCGCGCCCGAGCGAGCGGACGCCCACGCGGCGAACGCGCTGGTGCTGGCGCGGTTGGGTCGAATCGCCGCCGCCGAACCGGAGGCGCGCCGCGCGCTGGAGATCGACGCGAAGCTGCCGGCCGCGCATCGGGCGCGCGCGGAGATTCTCCGGCGCGCCGGGGATCTCGAGGAGGCGAGCCGCGAACTGGACATCGTGATCGCGGCGAACGGCGGCGCGATCGACGACCGGCTGGCGCACGCGACCGTCGCCGCCGCCCGCGGCCTCTGGGCGCAGGCAGAGAGCGAGCTGGCCGCGCTGCTCGAGGCGGCGCCGAACCGGCCCGAGGTGCACTTCGCCGCCGCCTTCGTCGCGCTCGCCCGGGACCAGCCGGCAGAGGCCCTCCGCGAAGCGGACGCCGCGCTGGGGCTGCGCGCGCGCTACCCGGAGGCACGGCTGGTGCGGGCCGAGGTGCTGGCCCGGCTCGGCCGCGACGCCGAGATGCGGCGCGAGCTGGACCGGTTTCTGACAGAGGCGCCGCTGGCGATGGCGGCCGAGCGCGCCCGGGCCGAGCGCGCGCTGCGCGCCCGAAAGGCCAACTTTGAGATACAGTAGCGGCCGGTTTTCCCATGCCGCTGCGGCTGCGTGTGATCCCTCGAACTGATTCTGCTGCCGGCGAGGGTCCGACGACCGAGCGGATCGTCGAGTTCCCTGACGACGTCGAGGAGGTCCGGATCGGCCGCCGCTCCGACCTGGAGCTGAGCCTGCCGTTCAGGGCCCTGTCGACGGTGCACGCGCGTCTCGTCCACAAGCGGGCCGGCAACGCGGGCCGCGGGAACGCCTGGCTGCTCGAGGACCTCGAGAGCAAGAACGGCACTTACGTCGGCAAGAACCGGCTGCGGCCCGGCGAGCAGCGCCTGCTGTTCGCGGGCGACATCCTGGATATGGGGCAGGTGCAGGTGGTGTTCGACGGCCATTCGAAAGGCACGGCGGGCGCCGAGGGGACGGCGACGATCGCGCGCCGGCTGGTGAACGATCTGTTCCTCGCCTCTCCGGAGGCGAGCGCGCCGACGCTGACCGTGATCTCGGGAGCGCCCAACGTGGAGACGCTTAAGCTCGTCGAGCGCGACCGGCCCTACCTGATCGGGCGCGGCCAGACCTGCGATCTTCGATTCGACCTCGACGAGCTGTCCCGCCAGCACGCGTCGTTCACGCGCACCTTCAACGGCGTCGTCCTCAAAGATCTCGGGTCGAAGAACGGGATCCACGTCAACACCGTGTCGGTCATCAACCAGCGGCTCTCCAACGGCGATCTGATCGAGATGGGACCGCTCAAGCTTCGGTTGATGGATCCGGAGGACAAATACCTGCGCGATCTCGAAGAGCCCGAGCGCGCCGCGGAGCGCGGCGCCCCGCGCGCCGAATCGTCGTCGTCGTCGAAGCCCGTGGTCGTGATGCCGCCTGCCTTGGCCGTCTCGCTGCCGGCCGCCTCGGCCTTCGCGCCACCGCCGCCCGCCACGGCGCCAGCGGCCAACGCCCCGCTGCGCAAGGCCTCACGGCTCGCGCCCCGTCACCCGGGTCCCGCCGCCGACGCGCCGGCGGCCACGCTTCAATCTCGGATGCAGCTCGACGAGCACCACCCGGCCCTGGCGGCGCGCCGGCCGCTCGGCGACGATATGCAAGCGCCGGTTGACGACCAGATCGAGGTCCGCAAGGCCCACAAGACGATGGTCTTCGCCGTGGCCGTGCTGCTGGCGATCGTCGCCGCCGTCGTCTACCTGGTGCTCGGCAGCCGCAGCGACGAGGACAGCGGGCTCCAAGTCCCGTCGGCGCTCGTGGCGCAGCTCGATTAACGGCGCTTGCGCGCCTTCTTGCGCGCCTTGCGGGCTTCCTTGCGCTTGCGCTTTTCCTTCATGCGGTCGACGTTGCGGCGCGGCGCCTGGAAGTGGCCCCGCTCGGCGGACGGCGTCTGCATCATGTTCGCCAGCTGGTTCATGTCGAGGCCCATCATCTTCTTGGCCTGCGCCAGCTGCTTGAAGCCGGGGATCTTGCCGAGCAGGCCGGTCGACATCCCGATCTGCATCATCATCTGACGCATCATCGCGAACCGGTTCAGGAGGTCGGCCACCTCCGTCTCGCGCCGGCCCGACCCCTTCGCGACGCGCGCCAGCCGACCCGACTCGTAAAACGCGCTGCGCTTCTTCTTGCGCTTGCCGCCCTCGACGACCTCTTCCCAGCTGGTGATGATGAAGCGCTCGGGGTGGCGCCGCTCGTCCTCGGTCATCGAACCGATCATCGATTCGATCTTCACCAGCTCGTCGTCGCTGATCTGCGCGCCCTCCGGGATCGCGTCCGCGATGCCCGGGATCTTCTCGACCATCTCCTTGAGGGGGCCCATCTTCTTGAGGACGCCCAGCTGCTCCTGGAAGTCCTTCATGTCGAACTTCCCCTTCAACATCCGGACGGCGTCCTGCTCGGCCTTCTCCTCGTCGACGACGTCCTCGAACTGCTGGATCAGGCCGACCACGTCGCCCTTGCCGAGGATCCGGCTGGCCATCCCGTCGGGGCGGAACTCCTCCAGCCGATCCGACGCCTCGCCCATACCGACGAACTTGATCGGTTTGCCCGTGACCGCCTTGACCGACAGCGCGGCGCCGCCGCGCGCGTCGCCGTCCAGCTTGGTCAGGATGACGCCGTCCAGATTGAGGCGCTCGTTGAACGCCTTGGCGGTGCCGACCGCGTCCTGCCCGATCATCGCGTCGACGACCAGCAGGATGTTGCCCGGGTGGACGCGCCCGTCGATCTGGGTCAGCTCCTCCATCAGCGGCTCGTCGATCGCCAGCCGACCGGCGGTGTCGAACAGGATGACGTCGCGCCCGCGCTCGGCGGCGAACTGCACGGCGCGGTCGCAGATGTCCGGCGGCTTGCCGTTCGGATCCGCGAACACCGGCATCTCCAGCTTCTCGCCGATGATCTTCAGCTGATCGATCGCGGCGGGCCGGTAGACGTCGGCCGCGACCAGCAGCGGGCGCTTGTGCTGCTTCTCGAGGAAGCGGGCCAGCTTGCCCACGGTCGTCGTCTTGCCCGAGCCCTGCAGGCCGACCAGCATGATGCCGGTCGGGCCCTTCTTGGCGAACTTGATGGTGGTGTCGACCGGGCCCATCAGCTCGACCAGCTCGTCGTGACAGAGCTTCACGAAGTGGTCTTCCGGCGTCACCCGCCGGGTCTTCTCCTTGGTCGACGCCTTGACCTTGACGATGACGCCGACCGCCTTCTCCTTCACCCGCGCGCAGAAATCCTGCACGACGTCGAAGCCGACGTCCGCTTCCAGCAGCGCCGTGCGCACGTCCTTGAGCGCCTCGTCGACGGTGGTGTCGTCCAGCTCGGCGAGTCCCTGGAACCGCTGCTTGGCGGCGCGGAACCCTTTGGTCAGCGTCTCGAACATTGGCCGGCGCGAAAACTACCACACGAATCGAGGATCGCGCGGGCGGCGACGACTAGGACTTCTTGCGGCCGCGGCCGGACTCGTTCCACCAGGCCTGCCAGCGGGCCCGCGCCCGGTCGCGTTCGCGGCGCGGCAGATCGAAGTGATAGCCGAAGTACTCGCCGGTCAGCTTGCGCAGTTCGTCCTCGGACGAGGCCCGGATCTGGGGCTCCTTGTGACCGAGTCCCTCGAACAGCCATTCGACGCGATCGTCGTCCTTGTGCTTCGCCCACCACGCCTCCCACCGGCGCGCGCGCGTGCCGAAGTCCTGCTTGGTGATCGCCATCAGCTCCTCGCGCGCCTTCTCCGCCTCGCTGCTGTAGAGGCGCCCGATCAGCTTCGCGACCTCCGCCTTGTTCACGGGCGGCAGCGTGGCCGGCGCCGGCTTCGCTTCGGCCGGCGGGGCCGCCTCGGGCTTCGCGGCCTCCACCGCCGGCGCCGATCGCCGCGGCAGCACCTCGACGCCGTGCTTTTCGTCGACCCTGACCGGCTTGATGTGGGCGGTCTGCCATCGCCGCACCGGCTCGGCCCCCGCGACGCGCGCAAACAGGCGCAGCAGGCGCGGCGGCATCGGCCGGTCGAAGATCGCCTGCCGGACCGCCGCCAGTCTGACCTCGGGCACGATGTAAAGGTGGAACGGAACGCCCAGGCGCGCCGACGCGGCGTCCAGCTCCACGCGCGCGACGGGCTCGCCGCACAGCACCTGCAGCGCGCCGTCCCGCACGCCGACCGGCACCGCCCGCGCCACCTCGGACCAGTCGGCGTCGAGCTCGATCGCCGATCCATCCGGATTCACGCACTTGACCGGGTTCTCGCACAGGGCCGGCTCGGGCAGCGCCAGCCCGCTCGCCACGCCCATCTCGTCCCACAGCAGCGTCTCGTCGATGGCGTCGGTCTCCAGCAGCGCCGTGTCGAGCGAGCCGCCGTACACCGCCTGGCGCGCGATCGCCGCGCGCATCGTGTCGGCGGAGACGCGCCCCGCGTTCACCAGGCGATCGGACAGCCGTGACGCCATCGCCCTCACCACCCCCGACCGCGGGTCTGCTCCCGCATGGCGTCCGCTCAGCCCTCGTCGACGATGACGTAGGTGCCGGCCAGGTGATCGTGCAGCGCGCGATGCTCGCGATCGAACAGCGCCCACAGCCACCCGAGGCCAGCAGGCAGCAGGCTCGGCACCAGCGCCAGCAGCCGCAAGAGACCCCGCGCCGGCCCTGGCGCGCTTCCGCGCCCGGAGATCAGGCGGATGCCGAGCAGGCGCATGCCCGGCGTCTGTCCCGACATCCCGCCGAAGTAGAGCTGGTAAAGGCCCGTCATCCCGAGAAACAGACCGACCGCGCCGACCGCCATCGGGTTGCGATCGAGGATGCCGGCGACCAGCAGGTCGGGACCGACCTCGCGCAGCCCCGGCATCGGCACGCCGAGCGACAGCGCGACCACCGTCGTCACCGCCGCGGTCAACCCGAGCAGCAGGCCGAGATCGAACAGCGCGGCGGCAACCCGGCGCGGAAAGCCCGTGACCCGGACCCGCACGACCTGCTCGCCCCGGGTGCGGGGCTGGGCGACTTGGGAAGGTGCTGTCGAAGCGGACATCGGGACGGCGGCAGCGGTCACGGCCCCATTGTGCGGAGCGTGGGGCGGGACGGCAAGTTTAGTCCCCAGGCGGGATCCGGGAAGGGCCATCTGCGTGTAGGCAAGCTCGTCAGCCTCGAGTCTCGGTGGGGCCGAGGCCGCCCAGCGCCTCCATGGCCAGCGCGACGGCGACGATGGCGGCGGTCTCGACGCGCAGGACACGCGGGCCCAAGCTGACGGGCGCGAAGCCCGCCGCCTGCGCGGCCTCCACCTCGGCCGCGGCGAAGCCGCCCTCCGGGCCGACCAGCATTGCGGTCGCGCCGCGATCGGGCAGCAGGGCGCGCAGCGACCGTCCGGCCTCGTCCGGGCTGAGCACGAGGCGGCGCGCCGGCAGATCGGGCGCGGCCAGCGCGGCCGCCAGCACGGCGGGTGCGGCGACGGCAGGAACGTCCGCCCGCCCGCACTGCCGGGCCGCCTCGCGCGCGATCTTCTCCCAGCGAGCGCGCCGCCCCGGTTCGGGACGCGCCACCGAGCGGGCCGCGATGACGGGGACGATCCGGGAGACACCCAGCTCGCAGCACTTCTGCACCAGAAAATCCATGCGCCCGCCCCGCGGCACGGCGGTCAGCAACACGAGGTCCGCGTCCGGGCGGGCGCCGCCGGACCGCGCCCCGGGGTCGGGCCGAAGCTCCGTCTCGGCGCGCCCGACCCGCACGACCCGGGCGTCGATCTCGGCGCCCGCGCCGTCGAACAGCGTGATCGCGTCGCCGGGCCGCGCGCGCAGCACGCGCGCGAGGTGATGGTGTTCGTCACCGACGACGGTGATCGGCGTCGCGCGCATCCGGTCGGGCGGCACGAACAGACGCCGCCGGCTGCTCATGACTCGATCGACAGCCGCAGCGCCGCCCACTCGTCCTCGTCGCGGCGCGCGTCGATCGTGAAGCCGACCGCGTGGTAGGCGCGCGTGACGGCGTCGACGTCGCTGGCGAGCAGGCCCGACAGGATCAGCGTCCCGCCCGGCCCGATCCGCGACGGAAATTCGGGTGCCATCGGCACCAGCACGGCCGCCTCGATGTTGGCCAGCACCAGATCGTTGCCGGGCGCCACGTCGGCGATGCTGCCGACCCGCGTCGCCACCGTCGAGATCCGGTTCCGTTCCAGGTTCTCGTCGGCGGTCGCCACCGCCTCGGGATCGACGTCCAGGGCCTGACCGCGCGCCGCCGGCCACAGCAGCGCGGCCGCGATCGACAGGATCCCCGACCCGCAGCCGAGATCGACGAACCGGACGACCGGGCGCGCCGACAGCTCCTCCGCCATCGCGATCACCAGCCGCGTCGACGCGTGGCCGCCGGTCCCGAACGCGCGCCCCGGATCGATGTCGATCACGCGGTCGCCCGCCGCCGCCGGTGGAGCGTCCCAGCTCGGGCGGATGACGAAGCTCTTGCCGACGCGCAGCGCGCGGAAGTACCGCTTCCAGACGTCGCGCCATTCGTCCTCGTCCGCCTCGCGGCGCGCGATCGAAAGCGGATCGGGCGACACGCCGGCAGCGCGCAGGCGGGCGCAGGCTGCCTCGATCTCGGCCGTCACCTCCGGCTCGAGCTCGGGCGCGCACTGCGCCAGGATCAGCGACCGCCCGCCCTCGACGCGGATGATCGTCTCGGTGTCGCGGATCTCGACCCCGCCCGTCAGCGCCCCAACCGCGTCGGCGAGAACCTCGGCCGCGCCCGTCGGGACGGAGATCGCGATCTCGATCCAGCGCGTTGACACGCTCGCCGCCGTGCGGCTCAGCGCACGACGCGGCGCTTGGCTTCGCGGCGGCGCCGCTTGCGCGCCTCGCGCATCTTGCGCTTGCGCTTCACGGACGGCTTCTCGTAGTAACGCCGCCGCTTGATCTCCTGCAGGATCCCTTCCTTCGACATCTTCTGTTTGAGGATCTTCAGCGCCTTGTCGACGGAATCCCTGACTTCAACTTCTAGCGGTCGGCCGAGCAGTGTCTCCAAGCTTCTCTCCTGTGGGAACGCGGATCTGACACTCCGACCCCGCCTCCGTCAAGCCCAGTGATTCAGGGGTTCCCCGCAAATCGAGCTTTGCAGATGTTGGCGGGACAGGGTATGTAACGTCACGTTTCGAACCTGAGTTTCGGAGTCGTCACGCGGGGTTTTGGAGGGCCACCGGGAAAAAGCCTCAGGTCAAAAAGGAGCTGACAGAATGCTCATGGGGGCCAAGGTCTTCACTGCAACGAAGGCCAAAGACCGTGAAGAGCTGGGTGAGGTCGTCACCCGCTGGATCCGAGACAACCCGCGCGCACGCATCCTGGACAAGATCGTCACCCAGAGCTCGGACAGCGAGTTTCACTGCCTGACAATCACGATTTTCTACGAGCTGACCGCGCAGTAAGCCTGCGACGAACCGTTTTCGGGTACTCTCATCGCGTGGGGGACGCGGTGATTTTCGTTCTCGAGGTCGGTCGGATGAATCTGCCCGACCGCCGTCGTCTTGCGCGATGATCCGGGTCGGCTTCCTGCTCAAGCGGGGCAAACCCGAAGCGCGCGAGCTGGCCGCCAGCCTGGCGCGCCAGCTGTCGAGCCAGGGCTCGACGGTCACCGTGCTGCCCGAGGACGCTGACGTCATTCCGGGCGCGAATGTGGTCGCCGCCGCTGATCTGGGCGCGGCGATCGACGTGCTGGCCGTGCTGGGCGGCGACGGAACGTTCCTTTACGGCGCGTCCCTGGTCGCCGACAACGGCGTGCCGCTGTTCGGCGTGAACCTCGGCAGCCTCGGGTTCATCACGCCGCACACCAGTTCGGAAGCCTCCGGCGCGATCGACGATCTGGTCGCGGGCCGCCTGCCCATCGAGGAACGCATGCGCTTGGCGGTGACGATCCGGTCCGTTCTCGGCCAGCCCGTCCCGGACCTGCCGACACGCAGCGCGGTCAACGACGCCGTGCTGACCCAGCGATCGATCGCGCGCCTGCTGGATCTCGAGGCGCGCCTCGACGGCGCGGACATCGCGACGTACAAGGCGGACGGTCTCATCGTGGCGACGCCGACGGGCTCGACCGCCTACACGCTGGCGGCGGGAGGACCGGTCCTGACCCCCGACGTGCAAGCGATGGTGCTGACGCCGATCTGCCCGCATACGCTGACGCACCGGCCGCTGGTGTTCCGGCCCGACGCGCGGCTCGAGATCCGCAACGCGTCCGACGGGCCGGTGACGCTGACCATCGATGGTCAGTGGGGGCACGAGCTGGCCAGCGGCGCATCGATCGAGGTGCGGCGGGCGGCCCGTCCGTTGCGCGTCTACCGGTCACCGCGCGGCTTCTTCGGGATCCTGCGGGAAAAGCTGTCGTGGGGCGAGCGGCAGATTTAGGCAACCACCGGTCGGCGCCGGCCGATGACGGATCACCGTGCTGACGCTGCTCAAGATCTCCGGGTTCGCGCTGATCGACGAGGCGGAGATCGCGTTCGGACCCGGCCTGACCGCGGTGACCGGTGAGACCGGCGCCGGCAAGAGCATCCTGGTCGAGGCGCTGGGCCTGCTGCGCGGCGCGCGCGCCGGCGCGGACCTGATCCGGGCGGGCAGCGACGAAGCCCGGGTGGAGGCGATCGTCGAGCTGGCCGAGGCGTCGTCGGTCCGGGCGCGGCTGCTGGCCGACGGGCGCGGCTACGACGACGGCCTGGTCGTGCGGCGCACGATCGCGCGGGGCGGGCGCGGGCGCGCCCACCTCGGCGGCAGTCTGGCGACCGCAGCGGATCTCGCGGGGCTGATCGGGCCGCTCGTCGACATCGCGTCGCAACACGACCAGCAGTCGCTGACCGATCCCGAGAGCCAGCTGGCGATCCTGGATGCGTTCGCCGAGAACGGCGCGCTTCGCGACGAGATGGCGGCGGCGTACGCGGCCCAGACCGCGGCGGCCGCGGCGCTTGCGGCGTTCTCGGCCGACGCGCGGGCGCGTGCCGAGCGCGAGGACCTGCTGCGGTTCCAGCTGGGCGAGCTGGAGGCCGCTCGTCCCGTGCCGGGCGAGGAGCAGACGCTGGCCGCCGAGCGCGAGCGACTGCGCGGCGCCGAGAAGTTCTACGCCGCGACCGCGGGCGGCGAGGAGACGCTGTACGCGGGCGACGGCGCCGTCGCCGAACGGGTGGCGGCGGTGCTGCGCGATCTGGAGCCGCTGGCGGCGCTGGATCCCGCGCTGGCGCCGCAGGTCGAACGCCTGGCCGATGCAGCGTCGGCGATCGAAGACGTCGCCCGCGACCTCGGCCGGTATGCGCGCGGCGTCCGGTCCGATCCGGCGCGGCTGGCCGAGATCGAGGAGCGCCTCTTCCTGCTGTCGCGCCTCTGCCGCAAGCACGGCGGGACGGTGGCGGATCTGGCGGCGCGGCGCGAGGCGCTGGCCGCCGAGCTGGCCGAGGTGGCCCGCTATGACCATGCGCTGGCGGAGCGCCAGGACGCCGCGGACGCGGCGAACGCCCGCGCCACGGCGGCGGCCGCAGCGCTGACGGCCTCGCGCAAGCGGGCCGCGATCAGCCTGGAGAAGAAGGTGTCTGCGACGCTGCGCGAGCTCGGTTTCGCGACCGCGCGCCTGCCCGTCGTGCTCTTCGAGGCGCGCGACCTCGGCGCAGGGGGAGCCGATCGCGTCCGCTTCCTGTTCGCGCCCAACCCCGGCGAGGAGCCGAAACCGCTGGCGCGGATCGCGTCGGGCGGCGAGCTGTCGCGGGTGATGTTGGCGGTGAAGCAGGCGCTCGCGAAGACCGACCAGGTGCTGACCTACGTCTTCGACGAGGTCGACGCGGGCGTGGGCGGCGGCGCCGCCGAGGTGATCGGTCGCAAGCTGAAGAAGATCGCCGCGGACCGGCAGGTCATCGTCATCACGCACCTCGCCCAGGTGGCGGCGTTCGCCGACGCGCACGTGCGGGTCAGCAAGAGCGTCAGCAAGGGTAAGACGCGCGTCGCGATCGAGCCCCTCGCCGAGGCCGATCGCCCGGGCGAGATCGCCCGCATGCTCGCGGGCGCCGCGCCGTCGCCGCAAGCCGCCGCCCACGCCACCGAGATGCTGCGCGCCGCGCGCGATGCCTGACGCAACCTGGACCGAAGCCGGCCGACAAATCCCCCGGTGCTAAAATGGGAGCCGTCATGACCAAGCTGAAAATGTGGAATCTCACGGACCTCGAGGACCTCAAGCGTGGGCTCATCCCCCCTGATGCGGTCCGCGAGATGACCGTCGAGGCGCTGGTCGACACCGGTGCGGTGTCCCTTGTGATCCCCGAAGACGTGGCACATGCGCTCGGGCTGTCGGTCATCCAGGTGCGCACCGTGATCATGGCCGACGGCAACAAGCGCGATCTTCCGACCATGGGCGGGATGCGCATCGAGATCTGCGGCCGGCAGATGATATGCGACGCGTACGTCACGCCCGCCGGGACCATGCCGCTCATCGGCCAGATCCCGCTCGAATACCTGGACCTCGTCGTCGACCCGAACACGCGCGAGGTTCGCGTGTTCTCCGAGGACGGTCCGCGGGCTCACCTGCTGCGCGTCGCGGCGTAGCGCCGATCTGGCCAGCTCGGCCGGTCGTTAAATTGATCCGGCCCCGATCGCGTGTTACGTGAAGAGTCCGGCCCCCATGCGGGGGTCGTCCATTCGCTGCCAGGTCGGTATTGGCAAGAAGACAACGACGCAGACGCCGCGGAGGCGAGGTTGGTAAGCCGCTGAGGCTGGGCGTCCTGCTGGTCGGCCTGGTCGGCATCAACGTCTACGTCTTCTTCTTCAACCGCGGCACCGCGCCGCGCGAGATCCTGAACATGCAGTCGACGTCGAAGTCGTTCGAGTCGACGCGACAGGAGGCGCTGTCGGCCGACGTGCGGCGCGCGGGCGAGCTGCTGGCATCGTCGTCGGGCGACGCCCGCAAGTCGGCGCCGAAGCTCGGCGCGCCGGCGCCCGCGACTGCGCCGCCCGCCATCAAGATCCCGTTCGCTCCGCCGCCCGAGCCGGTGGCGGTGCGCGCGCCGGCCGCGCCGGCGGCGCCGCCCGCCATCAAGATCCCGTTCGCGCCGCCGCCCGAGGAAGAGGCCGACGCCGCCGAGGCCCAGACCGGTGTCGAGAAGAAGTTCGCCGCCAACGACACGCTGGGCGCGGTGCTGGCGCGGGAGGGGTTTGGCAGCTCCGGTCCGAACGTGATCGCCGCGCTCGCGAAGCTGGTCGACCCGCGCAGCATCCGGGGCGGCCAGAAGTACGTGGTGCGCGCCGGCGACGACGGCACGCCGGACACGTTCGAATACCAGCCGACGCCGGCGCTGCGCTACCTCGTCGAGCGCGACGACGACGCGGAGGGCGCAGCCCACAAGTGGACGGCGCGGAAGCTGGAGACGACCATCGAGATCAAGACCGCCGAGGCGGGCGGCACCGTCGAATCGTCGCTGTACGAATCGGTGCAGAAGGCGGGCGAATCGACCGCGCTCGTCAGCCTGCTGGTCGAGCTGTTCGCGTGGGACGTGAACTTCTACATCGACACCCACCCCGGCGATCACTGGAAGGTCCTGATCGAGAAACAGTACCTGGGCGGCCAGTTCTACAAATACGGGCGCGTGCTGGCTGCCGAGTACGGCGGCAAGGTCGGTACGTTCCGCGCCTTCTACTGGGCGGGCAAGGACGCGCCCCGCGATCGTCCGGGCAAGTACTACGACGAAAAGGGCCAGGCCCTTTCGAAGAGCATGCTGAAGACGCCCCTGCGGTTCGTGCGCATCAGCTCGAAGTTCGATCGCAAGCGCTTCCACCCGATCCTGCACGTGGAGCGCGCGCATCTCGGCATCGACTACGCCGCGCCGGTCGGGACGCCCGTCTGGGCGTCGGCGAGCGGCCGGGTCGTCGAGGTCGGGATGAAGCGCGGCTCGGGCAACACGATCGTCCTCGCCCACAGCAACGGGCTTTCGACGCGCTACTACCACCTGTCGAAATACGCGCGCGGCCTGCACGTGGGCCAGCAGGTCAAGCAGAAGGACGTGATCGGCTTCGTCGGAACGACGGGCCTCTCGACCGGGCCGCACCTTCACTTCTCCGTCACCAAGAACGGCGCTTTCGTCGATCCGAGCAAGCTGGCGGTCAACCGCGACGCGCCGGTCGCCGAGCCGCGGGCGTACCTCGACGCCATCCGCCCCCGCATCGCCGCGCTGAAGGCGATGCAGCTGGGCTCCGCCGTCGCCAAGAATTAGTCGGACCCCTCACCCTAACCCTCTCCCCGCTTCGCGGGGCGAGGGGACCAGAGGGACCTAGTGCGCCGGCTGGATCTGCGTGTAGTCGAGCATGTTGCCCGTCATCATCAACAGCGACAGCATCGTCCACGACTCGTCGTAGTACGCGCCGCCGACCTTGAGCTGGCCGGTCGCGACGCGCGCGTAGCTGTCGTTAAGGAACGGCTGGAACGAACTGGCAACCATCGCGCCGACGCCGGCGGGGCCGAGGAACGCCGCTGACTGCTGGGCCAGGGTGGGCGCCGTAGTCGCGGGCGAGAACTGGACGTGCTTGGCGCCAGTCAGGTCGTAGCCGTCGACGATGTTGGCGGCGCCGATGCCGCTGAAGAAGCTGCTGGTCTTCATCAGGTAGGCCTGCGCGCGCGTCTCGCCGTTCCAGCACCAGTCGAGCGCGATCCGGAACGGCGTGCGGCACGAATCGTACTGATAATTGAACGGCCCAGCCTGCGAGCCGCTGATGGTGGTCGTGCCGTTCGCGGTGTTGCTGGCGCACCAGGCGGGGACCAATCCGTTGCTGGCGTTGCCGTTCATGGTCGTCAGCGAATACATGATCGTGTCGTAGGTGGTCTGGATCACCGCGTCCCAGGCGTGGCCGGAATCGACCATCTTGAAGAGGCGGTAGTAGGCGGGCGCGAAGTACGAGATGTTGATGTTCGCCCACAGATTCGCCGTGCCCCAACTGTCGCCCGGGCCGGCCAGCTTCGAGTCGACGATCTCGTGCAGCCAGATATTGTTGATCTGCGTCTTCGCGAGATCGAGGTACTTCGTCGTCCCGGTCGACATCATGCCCCACTGCTTGTCGGCCATCAGCAGCGCGAAGGCGATGTCTTCATCCGCGTCGGTCGCGCCGCCCTGCTGCATAGGCGTGTTCGTACCCGTCGAGGTGATCGACCAGTTCATCAGGCCGTTGGCGTCCTTGTGTAGTTGGGAGTAGTTCCACAAGTCGTCGAACAGCAGCTGATCGTCCTTGCCGCCCATGTAGACGGCGATCAGCATGCCGTAGCCGATCCCCTCGGACACGGTCGACATGGCGGGCGTGTACATGTTGACACCGTCGCTCGCCGTGCGCTGCACGCGGCGATAGTTGCCGGCGCCGCTGTTCGTAACGACATCGTTCTTCCACGTCGCGTACGCGGTCATCACATCCGCGTTCAGGTAGCCCGCGGGGTAGACGCAACGCGCGCTCATCTCGCGGTTCTGCGGGAACGGGAAGTTGATGCCGTTCATCGCCGGCGTCGGGCCGCGCGGCGGCGTCGTGCCGCCGGTCCCGCCCGTGCCGGCCGTGCCGCCGGTGCCACTGCCCGCCGTTCCCGTGCCGGCGACGCCGCCCCCGCCGCTCGTGCCCGCCGTGCCGCCCGTCGCGCCGTTGCCGCCGGCGCTCGTGCCGCCGGCACCGGTCGCGGATCCGCCCGTCCCAACTCCGCCGCCGCCTCGCCCGCCCGAGCCGGCGACGCTGCCGGCCGCGCCGGCGCTGCCCACTTGTACGCCGCCGCTGCCGGGCCCCGCCGAGCCTCCGCTGGCGCCCGCCGTCCCCGTCGTGCCGCTGGCGCCCGCGATACCGGTACCGACGTGCCCGGGCGGCGCGCAGCCGAACAGAAAAGCCAGCGCAACGCCGGCGAAAGCGACGGGGCGAACGCTATGCGAAGTGGATTTCGGGTGACGCATTAAGGGGCTCCCCACCCGCCAGTTCCCCCACCCGGCTCCGCCCGCAATCAGACCGCCCCCGACCGGACGGGGTCAAGCTTTTTCGCGTGCAGATGCGCCGGAAAACGCGATCGCGCCGAAGCTGACCACGCTCGCATCGTCGATGTTCCATTGCTCGTACGCGAGGCGCCGGCCGCGCGCGCCTGGCACGGCGCGCAGGAACGTGTACAGCGGCGACGACCCGCACCATTTGAGGTCGTCCTCGCCCTTTTCCATCACGAGATTCCAGAAACCTAGCGCGTCACCGGCCGCGATGCGTTCGATGCGCGCGTCGTCGCGCTCCGTCACGGCCGCGAGCGGACCCTGATAGGCGCGGGCCGCGCGGGCGTCGCCGTAGCGCCGCCCCACGTGGGCGAAGTCCACGCCCAGCACGAAGCAGAGGTCCTTGTCGCGCCGGGCCGCCAGCTCGCCCAGCGCGCCGAGAAAGCGCGCGACGCGGTCGCTCTCCTCCGGCAGCCGTCCCGCCTCCGCCCCGGCCGCGAACGCGCCGCACAGGATCGGCAGGATGCGCACGCGCGGGCCGTAAAGATATTGCAGGAAGACGACCTGGAATTCGATCGAATGCTCGACCGCGTGACAGTAGTCCTCGACGGTCACGGCGGCACCGGCCGCGCCGGCCAGCTCGTCGACCAGCGCGGTCTCCGTCGGCGCCCGGCCGAACGGCGTGGCGAACGGCTTGCGCGTCAGCCCGAAGCGATCCGGCTCGCCGTAGTGTGAGGTGCCGAGCACGACGAAGATCTTGTCCGCGCCGTCGTTCAAGGCCTGATAGGCCGCGGCGTAGCTGGCGCTGCCACCCTCCGGGCTGACGTGCGGCGCCGCGATGCCGATGAGGCCGCTGGTCGACTTGCCGGCTTTCTTGCCACGGGCCTTCGTCTTCGGTTTCTCGGACGCGCCGTCGAAGTACCCGGCCAGCGTGTCGGTCAGCGCGGCGGACTCCGACGGGTAGCCGCTGCCCGCGTGCGCCGAGACCCGCTCGCCCGTCGCGGCGAACTCGCGCTCGCGCGCGCCGCGCATCTCCGCGAATCGATCGTCGTCGAGGAACCCGGCGTCGCGCAGCGACGCGATCAGCCGGCGCGCGACGTCGCCCACCCCAACCCGCCCGGAGAGCCGCGCGATCGCCGCGGCCAGATCCGCCTCGTCGTGCTCGCCATCGAAGCAGGCGAGGCAGCGCGCCAGCAGCGGCGGAATCAGCAGCGTCGTCGGCGAGAAGCGGAACGGATCGCGCACGATCAGCCCCGGCTGGTCGGCCATCGGCGAGGGCATGATGTCCAGATCGGCGCGCAGGCGCGGCAGGGGGGCTGCCATGCGTGAGTCTTAGCCGACTAGTCGACGCCCGGACAGGGCGGATTCGTCTTGCCCGGTGTGCCGTAGTTCGGGCCCGACGTCTCGTAAGCGTCGCCGGCCATGGTATCGCGCGCGACGCACCAGTTCGTCATGATGTCGTTGTCGACCGAGTTGTAGTGCCGCGGATCGACGCTGAAGGTGTGGCCGCCGATCCCGGCGGATGTGCTCGGATAGCCGAAGATGTCGATGCTGATGTTGCCGCACCGGATCTCGGCCTGATCGGCGCCCTGGTTGTCGAACTTGACGGGTGGGTTCGCCTCCATGCCGGGAGGCGTATAAACGAAATCAGGCTTGAATCCTGGCGATGAAGAAACTGCCAACGTCTTGAACGTCATGGGCGGCAGGACGAGGTTCACGTCGATGATGGTGCCGGGGGGACTCAGGTCGACGACCTCGCAGCCGAGCAGATCGTACGTGATCGTTGCGCTCGGGTTGTAGATCTCGAACCATTCGCCTGAATTGTCGGGAATCACGGCCGAGTCGTGCATCAGCTCGGTGATCACGATCTGACCGGCTACTGACGGTGTCACACCCATCGGGGTCGGGCCGTCCCCGCCGTCGG
>DATFXS010000507.1:0-13723 GCA_035315605.1 Polyangia bacterium | reverse complement strand
GTGTTGTCGACGAGGACCGTCTTGCCCGGTTTCTGCTTCAGGTTGCCGGTGGTGCGGTCGTATTCAGCCTCAGCCTTGATCTGAGGGAGCAGCGGGGCGCGCGCCTGTATCCGGCGCGCGTCGCCGCTAGCGGCGTTTGCCTGCGCGACCCGCACGTCGGGCTTCTGCGCCTCGGCAGCGCGCTCGGCCTCCTCCAGCGTCACGGTCCGCGCGGACAGGGCTGCCAGCAGGACGATCGGCGCGGGCGACATCACTCGTACCGCAGCGCCTGGATCGGGTCGAGGCGCGACGCTTTGTGCGCGGGATAAAGCCCGAAGCCGATGCCCACCGCGGCCGAGAAGCCGACGGCGATCGCGATGATCTCGGGGCGGATCAGCATCGGCCAGCCGAAGCGGGTCGCCAGGCGCTCGGCGGTCGCCACACCGACGGCGACGCCGATGACTCCGCCGGCCAGCGCCAGCGCCAGCGCCTCGGCCAGGAACTGCAGCCGCACGTGTCGCCGCTTCGCCCCCACCGCCATGCGCACCCCGATCTCGCGCGTCCGCTCGCTGACGCTGACGAGCATGATGTTCATGATGCCGATGCCGCCCACCATCAGCGACACGGCCGCGATGCTGGCCAGGAGCAGCGTCAGCGCTTCGCGGCTCTCCTCCTTGCGCGCGGCGGTCTCGGTCAGGTTCTTGATCGTGAAGTCGTCGTCGGCGCCGATCGCGATGCCGTGCCGGTCGCGCAGCAGCGCGCCGATCCGGTCCTCGACTTCTTCGGTGACGTCGTCCGACACGACCTCGACCAGGATCGTGCCGGGGATGAACTTCTGCAGGCTGCCCTGGATCTTCGCGAGGAACGTCGACACGGGCACGTACGCGACGTCATCGTAGTCGCTGCCGCCCGCGGACTGCCCCTTGGTCTGGGCCACGCCGACGACCAGGAACGGCACGTTCGCGATGCGGACGGTCTGGCCGATCGGGTCGGAGCTGGCGCCGAACAGGGTCGTGGCGACGGTCTGGCCCAGCACGACCACCTTGGCGCCCGAGTCGACCTGCTCGGGCGTCAGCACGCTGCCGATGCGCGCCGGCCAGTTGCGGATCTCGAAGAACTCGGGCGTCGTGCCGGTCACCATGGTCGACCAGTTGCGATCCTCGGCGACGACCTGTGCCGTGGTGTGGACGCGGGGCGCGACGAAGCGGACGTCGGCGACCTCGCTGCGGATGGCGCGCAGGTCGTCCCAGGTCAGCGTCGGAAGCGTGCCGGCCCCGGCCTTGGCGCCGCTGGATGTCTTGGCGCCCGACGACACGATCAGCACGTTCGTCCCCATCGCCGAGAACGCTTGCTCGACGCGGGCCCGCGCCCCCTCGCCGATGGCCACCATGGCGATGACGGCGGCGACGCCGATGATGATGCCGAGCGCCGTCAGCAGCGAGCGCAGCTTGTTCCGCATCAGCGCGCGCAGGGCGACGCGGACGATGTCGCCCGGTCTCATGACGCGCGATCTTCCTGGATCAGACCGTCGTGCACGACGATCACGCGCAGCGCCCGCGCCGCGACGTCCGGCTCGTGCGTGACGAGCACGATGGTGATGCCCTCGGCGGCCAGGCCCGCGAGCAGCGTCATCATCTCGTCGCTGGCGCGTGAGTCGAGGTTGCCGGTCGGCTCGTCGGCCAGCACCAGGCGCGGCTGGTTCACCAGCGCGCGGGCGATGGCGACGCGCTGCTGCTGCCCGCCCGACAGCTGGCTCGGGTGGTGATGCAGCCGATCGCCCAGGCCGACCCGTTCCAGCGCGGCGACGGCACGCTCGCGGCGCAGGCGGGGATGAACGCCCGCGTAGACCAGGGGCAGCTCGACGTTCTCGACCGCGCTGGTGCGCGCCAGCAGGTTGAAGCTCTGGAACACGAAGCCGAGCGTCCTGTTCCGCGTCTCGGCCAGCGCGTCCGCATCCAGGCTGGAGACGTCGTCGCCCGCCAGGCGGTACTGCCCGCGCGTCGGACGATCGAAGCAGCCGATGATGTTGAGGAGGGTCGACTTGCCCGACCCGGACGGGCCCATGATGGCCGCGAATTCGCCGGCGGCGACGTCGATGCTGACGCCGCGCAACGCCTCGACGGCGATCTCGCCCATGGTGTAGGTCTTCACGACCTCGCTGATCTCGATGAGCGGCGCCCGGCGGACCATGATGTTGCCTGCGGCGTGCGCGCTCAGAACAAGCCCTTCTTCTTGCCGCTCGCCTCGTTCTTGGCGACGGCGTCCGTGACCAGCACGTCGCCCTCGGCGAGCTCGCCCTTGCGCACCTCGACCTTCGTCCCGTCCGACACCCCGATCTCCACCTGCACCTCCCGAAGCTTGTCTCCGTCGATGGCCCAGACCGTCTTCATCGCCGACGCTGCCGCTGACGCCGGCGCGGACGTGGACGGGGTCGTCATCGCCCCCGCAGCCTCGGCCTGCTTCTCCAGCTTGTGCTTGTGCTTCTTGCTGCCGGCGGCGCCCCCCAGATGCACGCCGGTCGCCAGCAGCTCGTCGGGCGGACGGAAGCGCAACGCCGCGCTCGGGATGCGCAGCACACCCTTTCGCTCGGCGTAGACGAAGGTGACGTTCGCGGTCATCCCCGGCTTCAGCCGGAGATCATCGTTGTCGACGTCGACGACCGCGTCGTAGGTGACGACGTTCTGCAAGGTCTGGGGCGCGTCGCGGATCTGCCGGATGACGCCCTTGAACCGCCGATCCGGATAGGCGTCGACCACGAACGTCGCCGTCATGCCGGGCTGCAGCCGGCCGACGTCCGCCTCCGACACGGCGGCGTGGACCTGCATCTTTCCAAGATCCTCCGCGATCGTGAACAGCGTCGGCGCCTGCAGCGACGCCGCCACCGTCTGCCCGACGTCGACGTTGCGCGAGATGACAATGCCGTTGATGGGCGACACGATCGTCGTGTAGCCGAGGTTGACCTTCGCCTGGTGATAGCCGGCCGCCGCCTGCGATTGGTTTCCGGCGGCGGCCGCGACCGCCGCCTTGGCCGCCTTCGCCGCCGTCTCGGCCGCGTCCAGCTCCGCCTTCGCGATCAGGTTCTGTTCGGACAGCGCCCGGGCGCGCGCCAGCTTCCGGTCGGCCTCCTCGGCCTGCGCACGCGCCTTCTGGAGATCGCCGGTCGCCGCCTCACGGTTGGCGCGTCCCTGTTCAGCCTGCGCGGCGAACATGCGCTGATCCAGCTTCGCGATCACCTGACCGCGCTTCACGCGCTGGCCGAAGTCAGCGTTCAGCTCGGAGATCCGGCCGGAAACCTGGCTGCCGACTTGCACCGTCACCAGCGCCGACAGCGTGCCGGTCGCCGTGACGCGGCCCGTGACGTCGCCGCGTTCGACGCGCGCCTTCTCCAGGCGATACGGCGATTTGTGGGCCGACGCCCGGGCGGCGTCCAGCGCCATCCACCCGCCGCTCAATCCGAGCGCCGTCGCCAACCCGATCGCGATTCCGACGCGTCGACTCACAGGTCAACCACTCCGACAACGCAAAAACCTAAAGCCGGAGCGGAGGAAATCCAGAGGTGAGCCGAGGCACGGTCCGGGGCCCGCCCCGACGAGCTCGGCCGCTGCCACCGCTTTGCCACGGGTTCTCCGTGGCCTCTCCCCGCGCGGGCCGCCCGCCCGTCACGCCCGTTCGCGATGTTGATGGGCATGCGAATTCGCAAACCAGGAGCGTGGATCGCCGGTGTGGGGGGCTTGCTGACCGTGCTCGTGCCGGCGGCCGCGCACGCGGACGGCGCCCTCGGCTACGACAGCGGCGTCGTCGTCGCCGTCGTGGCGGGTGCGATCCTGCTCCCGTCGGAGATCGGCGCCGCCGTCCCGACGGCGGATCCGTCGGCTGCCAATCTGGTGATCGGCTGGTCGTGGCAGGTCCCGATCATGCTCCCTCTCAACCAACCAGGGACGAATCACCGACTGGTCGGGGCGGTCGACCTGCTCCCCCACGCCGACGGTGTCTCGTGGCGCGGCCGCCTCGGCTATCGCTACTGCGACCGCTACCTGTTCGGCGGCGCCGGCGTCGGGGTCGACGGCGCAGGCCTGAACCTGACGCCGGAGCTCGGCGTGAAGTTCGGCCAGCAGCACACCACCGTGCACGACGACGACGGATCGCTGCACCTGGTTGCGCGCGCCGAGATCGCGCCCGAGTCGGGCCACGTTCGCGGCGTCACGATCCTGCTCGGCTGGAACCTGATCTAGGAGGCGACCGGGCGATGTTCAACACGACGTCGAGGTGGCTGATCGCCGGGGCGGGGCTGCTGGCGGCGCTCGCCCCGAGCGGTCGCGCTCGCGCCGGCCAGGACAGCGACACGATCGCCACCACGGTCGTCGGCCTGCTGGTGCCGAGCGATGTCGGCATCACGGCATTCGGGCTGCAGGTCGGCCCACGCCCGGTGATCGGCTGGTCGTTGCAGATCCCGATCGGCTCCGGCCGGCTCGTCGATGCGCCGTCACACCGCATCGTCCCGGCGATCGAGCTGCTTCCGTGGGCCGGAGATACTTTCGTGCGTGGCCGACTCGGCTATCGCTGTACAGGCCGCGACCTGTTTGCCGGCGCGAGCGTCGGCGTCGATCGCGCCGGCATGACGCTGTCGCCCGAGTTCGGCGTCAAGTTCGCGCACGCCTTCAACGACAACGTCTTCGGCTTCGATTTCTCGATGCATCTGCTCGCGCGCGCGGACGTCGCCCCCGAATCTGGGCACGTCCGCGCCGCCACGCTGCTACTCGGGTGGAACTTCATCTAGGAGGGAACGTCATGCAGAACCGAAAGCTTCGGATGCCAATCGTCGTCGCCGCCGGATTGCTTGCGCCTCTTGCGCCCGCCGCGCGGGCGCACGCGTGCGGAGGCGAAGCGACGACGATGCTCGCGTTCGGCGCCGCCGGCCTTCTGGCGCCGTCCGAGATCGGCGTCGCGATCTCGGCCGCCGGTCCGTCAGCCGACAGGCTCGTCATCGGCTGGTCGTGGCAGGCCCCCATCGACGCCGGCAAGCTGGTCGAATACGCCTCGCGCCATCGCGTCGTCGGCGGCGTCGATCTGCTTCCGAGCTCCGGCGGCGTCTCGTGGCGCGGCCGCCTCGGCTATCGCTACGGCCGCCGGCATGCGTTCGGCGGCGCGGGCGTCGGCCTGGCCGGCGGCGCGGTCAACCTGTCGCCCGAGCTCGGCGTGAAGTTCATGCACGATTCCGAATCGAACCCGGGCGGTCTGGATCTATCGCTACACCTGCTCGCGCGCGCGGAGATCGAACCCGAGTCGGGCCATCTCCGCGGCGGAACCATCCTCCTCGGGTGGAACTTTCTCTAGAGCGACATGGTCGGTCGCCGGTGAGAGCCCTCAGGGCTTGCAGGTGAACGAAGTAACGATGGCCGCGCCGCCCGACCCGTCCGGGTTCTGAGGGATGGAGGTCAGCGTGACATTCGCGGTGCCCGACGGCACCAGTGTCGCCTCTTCCAGGACCACCGAAGCCGACAGGTTGTCGGGCGGGGCGACCGCCTGTTCCACCATCGACAGCCGGATGCCCGTGAGATCGAGTCGCTGCCATTCGAATCCGTCGGGATGCACGAAGTCGAAGCGCGCGCTCTGCAGGGTCTCGCCCGACGCCACGGCCCCGACCAACTGCGGGCTCGACCTGTCCGCCACCTTGGTGAAACGGAAGGCAGTGCAATGGGTGGCGCCCGATGATCCCTTGTTGACATCCGAGTAGTAGCGGATGGCGTCGATGAAACCCTTGAACTGGGCGTTGGTCGAGTCTCCGATGAAAGGGGTACCGTTGGCGCCCACGATCTTGACGAAGAACTCGACTTGCCCGGACGCCTCGAGAGCGTTGACGGTCGGGTCGGTCGTCGAAGTGCCGGACGATCCGGGATCTTCCGTACCACATGCCCCGGCCAATGAAGCGAGGACGAACAAACATGAAAGTCTACGAAGCATCGTTTCCTCCAATCGTTCGAACGTTCACGGATTCGGCCCGTCGTATCGAGGTCCGACCGTTCCGTCAAGGCAATGAACCGTCCGGTTTTCGCATACCCGAACGTCCGTACGTGACGCGCGACGCCGCTCGAGACGCGTGACAGCGCTCAGTGCGCGGCGACCTTGGGCGGCGGCGCGCCGACGTCGGCCATGATCTGCGACAGGCGCCCCTCGACCAGCGACTGGATCTGCGCGAGCCGGTCGCTGCTGTCGGCCTCGAAGCGCAGCACCAGCACCGCCCCGGTGTTGGACGCGCGGATCAACCCCCAGCCGACGTTCTTGCCGTTCTCCTCGAACTGGACGCGCACGCCGTCGATGTCGACGATTCGGTAGCGTTCGCGGAACCAGCCCTGGGCGCGCTTGACCACCTCGAACTTCACGTCGTCGGGGCAGGTCATCCGGATCTCGGGCGTGTTGTAGAGGACCGGCAGCGTGTCGTACAGCTCGGCGAGCGTCTGTTTCGAACGCGTCAGCATCTCGACCAGGCGCATGCCCGCGTAGACGGCGTCGTCGAAGCCGAACCAGCGTTCGGCGAAGAACATGTGCCCCGACATTTCGCCCGCCAGGTCGGCGTGCAATTCCTTCATCTTCGCCTTGATCAGCGAATGCCCGACCTTCCACATGATGGCGTTGCCGCCCCGCGCGCTGATGTCGTCGAACAAGGCCTGGCTGCACTTCACTTCACTGACGAAGGTGGCGTTCGGCTTGCGCGTCAGGATGTCGCGCCCGAACAGCATCACCAGCTGGTCGCCCCAGATGATCCGCCCCTTGCCGTCGACGGCGCCGATCCGGTCCGCGTCCCCGTCCAGCGCGATGCCCAGCTCGGCGCCCGTCTCGCGCACCTTCGCGATCAGGTCGGCGACGTTGGCGGGCACCGTCGGATCGGGATGGTGGTTGGGGAAACGGCCGTCGGGATCGCAGTAGATGTCCTCGACGTCCACGCCCAACGTCTTCAGGATCGGAAGGATCGCGACGCCGCCCGTGCCGTTGCCGCCGTCGACGACCACCTTGAACCGGCGCGGGCCCAGCTGGATGTTGTTGGCGACGTAGGCGACGTAATCTTTCAGGATGTCGTGCTCGGTCGCCTGGCCGGGCGCGACGCCGGTCCGGAAGGCGCGCGTCTCGACCCGCTCGCGCAGCTTCTGGATCTCGGCGCCGAAGATGGTGGTCCTGCCCGCCACGATCTTGAACCCGTTGTCCTCGGCCGGGTTGTGGCTGGCCGTGATCATCACGCCGCCGTCGGTCTCCAGGTGAAAGACGGAAAAATAGAGCGCGGGCGTGTGCACGATGCCGACGTCGATGACGTCGATTCCGGACCCGAGCAGCTCGCGCTTCAGCGCTGCGTGGATGCGCGGCGATGACAGCCGGCAGTCACGCCCGAGGGTGATGCGCCGCGCGCCCCGCTCGGCGAAGTAGGCGCCCGCGGCCCGTCCCAGATCGGCCACAAAGTCGTCCGGGAAGTCGGCGTCGGCGTTGCCCCGAATGTCGTACTCGCGAAACACTCTCGGGTTCATGCAGGCTCCTCAGGCTGTCACAACAGATCGTCGCGTCCGGATTGCTTCGCGGCCTCGACGATGCGGCGCACATCTTGGGCACGGTCCTTCGGGATGACCAGCACGGCGTCCCGGGTCGCGACCACCACCAGGTCACGCACGCCCAGCACGCCGACGTAGGGCGCGCCCTCGTCGGCGACCACGATGTTCCCGTCGCCGTCGATCAACGTCGAGCCGCCGATCACCACGTTGCCGCGGCTGTCGGGCGCGCGCAGCGCGGGCAGGGCCGCCCAGCTGCCGACGTCGTTCCAGCCAAACCCGCCCGGCACGACCCGGAGGCCGCTCGCCTTCTCCATGATGCCGTGATCGATCGAGATGGACGGCGCGTCCGCATACCCGGACGCGATCACCGCGTCGGGATCCTTGGCCGCCACCGCCGCGTCGAGCAGCGCCCCCAGCGCCGGGAGGTGACAGCGCGTCTCTTCCAGCATCCGCCGCGCGGTCAGGAAGAACATCCCCGAGTTCCACAGATACTCGCCTGATGAGACGTAGCGCTCCGCGGTCGGGCGGTCCGGCTTCTCGACGAACCCGGCGACGTCGTGAACGGCGTCGGCGCCCGGCCGCTGCAGCCGCGCGCCCAGCCGGATGTAGCCGAAGCCGGTCTCGGCGTGGGTGGGCCGGACGCCGATCGTGACGATCGTGTCGCGCGCCTCGGCGATGGCGACGCGCACCAGCCGCGCGAACGTCTCCTCGTCGCCGATGTACGGATCGGCCGGCAGCACCGCGATCACCGCGTCCGGGCCGGCGCGCCGCTGCGCGGTCACGGCGCCGAGCCCGACCGCGGCCGCCGTGTTGCGCGGAACCGGCTCTGCCACGATGTTGGCGGCGGGCAGATCGGGGATCGCCTTTCGAACCGCGGCGGCCTGATCCGCGGCGGTGACGATCAACGTATTCTCGGCCCCGACGAGGGCGCGACCGCGGC
Source organism: Polyangia bacterium (assembly GCA_035315605.1). Lineage (GTDB taxonomy): Bacteria > Myxococcota_A > Polyangia > Fen-1088 > Fen-1088 > JADGRB01. The sequence continues at coordinate 5,269 of DATFXS010000507.1, read as the reverse complement.
GCACGGCCGCGCCGATCAGCGATTCGGGTCCGCCCAGCGACAGCAGCTGCTTGGGGCGGGCCCGACGGCTGGAGGGCCAGAGGCGCGTGCCGGCACCACCGCCCAATATCACCGCGAACGCAGTCGGTTCCTTCGAGGGCATGAGCAGCGCACTTTAACAGAGGAAAACGCCCGCCGGGCGGGCGGGTTCAGTGGGCCTGGGACGTCTTTCAATCGGTTCGGCAGGCCTGCTGCAGGCGCGCGAGTCCCGTGATCACGAGGTGACCCGATTCCTGCTGGAGGATGCCGTCGCGCTCGAAGCGCCGGATGTGCTTGTTGACGCTCTCGCGCGTGACGCCCACCCGGCGGGCGATGTCTTGCTGCGACAGCTTCTGAGAGATGCGAAAGCGCGCCGGTCCCACCTTCTGCCCGTGCTCGGACAGGATGCCGAGGAGACACTTCGCCAGGCGGGCCGGAAGCGGCAACCCCGCGAGATCGTCGGCCCAGGCGGTCAGCCGCCGCAGGCGCGACGCCAGCAGCGGCAGCAGGGCCACCGCGATGCGCGGCCTTTCGTCGAGCAGAGCGCGGAACGACGCGTGGTCGATCCCGATCAGATCGGTGCGGGTGATCGCCGTGACCGTGGCGGACGGCGGGCCGCCGTCCAGCAGCGACACCTCCCCGATGATCTCTCCGGGGCCGAGCTCGCGGATCGTCACCTGGTCGCCGTTGCGCGACACGACGGAGACGGTGGCCCGGCCCCGATCGATGATGTAGACGCTGGCGCTCGGGACGTCCTGTTCGACGATCGCCTCGCCGGGCGCGCACCGGCGGGCGTGGGCCTTCGCAGCCAGCGTCGTCAGGGCGGCCTGGTCCAGGCTGCTGAACAGCGCGATCCGCCGGAGCGGTTCGACGTCGACCCCCGCCACGGGGAGATGCTCGCACGCACTTCCAGGAAAAGCGACAGACCTGTGAACCCGTTCATAACCGGGGCCTTGGGGGCCGGGCTACTGCTTGGGCCAAGGGGGAAGGTCATGCGAAACGAGACAGACGACGGGCCGGCGCCAGCCTCGGGAACCTATCTGGCGTGGCTGCTGGCCGCGCAGCCCGACCTGCACCGACTGGCACGGACCCTGACGGACAGCGCCACCGACGCGGCCGATCTGGTGCAGGCCACCAACCTGCGGGCGCTGGAGAAGAGGTCGCTGTTCGTGCGCGGCGCGGCCGGCGATCTGCGACGCTGGATGTTCCGGATCATGGGCAACCTCAGCAAGGACATCTGGCGCCGGGAATCACGCCTGATCCCGTCGGGCTGGCTGGAGAAGGTCCCCGCGCCGCAGGAGCCTCCCCCGGCACGCTGGACCGCCCTGGCCGACGAGGAGATCTCGCTGGCCATGAACAGCCTGCATCCGTCCCTGCGCGAGGCCTACCGGATGTACGCGGTCGAACGGTTTTCTTACGCCACCATCTCGAGGCAGCTCCAGATCCCCCGCGCGACGGTCGCCACCCGCATCTTCCGCGCCCGGGCCCGCCTGCGGGCCAAGCTGACCCGGGGCGACCGCGCGGCGGCGTGAGGGGCGGAGGGCCTAGCTTTCGCGCGCGAACGCATCAGCTCCGCTTCGTCGGCGGCGTGGCCTCCGGCCAGTCAGGGCGCGGGACGTGTCCGCGAGCTCGCGCGCGAAGGCAACGGCCGAGGATCGCGCCCAGGCGGCGCGATGGAAGCGCAACGACATGAAAAGCGCGCCTCGCCAGCAGACCGCCCCAACGGCAAGGCTTGTGGGGGCGCGACAGGGTGGCGAGAACCACAGCTCTCGGACCGCGCCCGCATCTCCGAATGTCAAAGGATGTTCTGGCGTTCCGAGATTCGACAGCACCGCCGTCGGCATCGTGCGATCGATCGCGAACCGACCCAGAAGCGCCGCCGTGCTCTGCTTCCAAAACACCGGTGCCATCGCAGCCATGCGATAGATGTCGACGAGACCGGTGCGCGCGGCATCCGCCTTGATCTTGGCGGTCTGATGACGGACCGACGCGATGAGGCTGGCGTCGTCACGGCGGTCAGCCGGCCCCGTCGTGACCACGGCAGCCACCGAGACGTTACCCACCACGTCCGACCAGGCATCGTCGGGGCGAAGGTTGACCGGAACCATGATTGTCACGCGTCCGGCCACGCCACCACGTTTGTTGTTCCAACGCTCGATGGCCCGGGTCAGGGCCGCGAGGAGCAGATCATTTCGTGTCTCGATCGCGTGGTCGGTTGGTCGCAGTTCATCGGCCACTGCGCGGGGCAATCGGAGGTGGACCACGTGGAACCCCGGTTCCGGTGCATCCACGCCGCCGACCAGTCGCACGCTGCCTTCCAGCCAGTTGTCCGCGTAGGCATTTCGGGCCGTCGCCATGCGATCGAACCACGACGTGGACAGTGGCCGAGCGAGGTGGCGTTCGAAGAGTTGGTGCGGGGTCGCATCACGGTCCGCTGGCTGATCCGGCCTGCCGATGTAAGCGCTCGCGATGGCGCTGACCAGGCGCAGGGCTCCCATTCCGTCCATCGCCACGTGCGAAGCGCTCAGTAACAACGTGTCGGACTGCGGCCCCTGACGGACGAAGAGCCGGAATGGTGGCGAGCGATCGAGCGGCAGCGCGGCGCTGAGGGCCGATTCGCGCGCGGCATCGTGTCCGTCGCGGTCGCGGCTGGCCCGCGTGACGACCGGGTCCACATCGGCGCCGTCGGTCAGTTCCCAGCGGTAGTGGCGGTCCAGCGGCCGCGCTGGCAGCTGCCGCGCGCCCGCCATCGGGTGGCAGCGGATTGCGTGCCGGACGGCGGTCCTCAGCTGCCGAAGGTCCACCCGCCCGGCCAGCGCCAATTCAATCTCGATGTTGAAGGGGCTGTCGGGGAGCGAGGCGGACAGGCATGCCTCGTCGATCTCGCTGAAGGGGACCACCCGGATGGCCACGGTCGCGAGCATGGTCGGAGGATGGGTTGCGCGTCAACGGCCCCCGTTATTGATATATTGGCGTCGCTCCGGGCTCTGGACAGGGGGACCTTTGGCCGAAGCGACATCCCTAGAGTGCGCGAAATGTGGTGCCCCTCGGGACGCCGGGAGGCGCGACTGTCAGTCGTGCGGGGCGCTTTGCTGCGACCGGTGCGGCGCCAGCGCCGAGGCGACGGCGCGATTCTGCCCACAGTGCGGCCAGGTTCTGCGCGAGGACCCCGCGCCCGAGAGTCGCCAGGCGACGGTCGTCTTCTGCGATTTGGTCGGCTCCTCTTCGCTGGTTCAGGAGTTGGGCGCCGAATCGTTTCACACGCTGCTGAAGGACTACCACCGGGAGTGCGCGCAGGTGATCGTCGATTGGGGAGGGTACGCCGCACAGCCGCTCGGCGACGGGGTGCTTGCGTACTTTGGTTATCCCTCGTCTCACGAGGACGCGGCCCGGCGGGCATTGTCTGCCTCGCTGGACCTGATCGAAGCGGTCGCGCGCGTAAACCGCCGCCACGCACGGCCACTCAGGATCAGGATCGGGGTCGATACTGGCACGGTCTCCGTTGGCGGCGCGGAGAGGAGTGACCACCTCGCGGTCGGCGAGCCCGTCAACCGTGCTGCGCGCTTGCAGGCGTTCGCTGCAGTCGGCACCGCCGCTGTCAGTGAGGCGACGTATCGTTTGACGTCCGGCTATTTCCATTGGGCCGACCTCGGGAATGTCGAGCTGCGCGGGCTGGCTGGCATGACCCACGTCTACCGGCCGCTTGGTCGTTCATCCGCGCAGAATCGGCTCCAGGCCACGGGAGTCGGCGACCTGACTCCTTTCGTCTCTGCAGGTTCGCACCTCGATGAGCTCGCTTCTTTGTGGGAACGGGCGCGCTCTGGGGACCGCAAGATCGTGATGCTGACCGGGGACGCCGGAATAGGTAAGTCACGGCACGTCCTGATGTTGACCGACTGGGTCGGCCGGGACAGCGCGCTCGCTCTGGAAGCGCTCTGCTCGCCACGTCATCGCGCGACACCCTTGTATCCGATCGTGGAGATGATGCGCGGTTACCTACACTTCGATCGCATAACGGACGAAGGCGATCGGCTGCGCGAGCTGAAACGGAGCATCGACGGTATCGAGGCGCCGCGCGACACCCTCGCGCTACTTGCGGCGGCCCTGTCCATTTCGACGAGCGCTGGTTATTCGCCGCCTGCTTACCTTCCGCAGCGTCTGCATGCGGCGACCCTGGCGGCTGCGCGAATCTGGGTTGCGGCACGAGCGGCCACAGCACCGACGTTGCTCGTCATCGAGGATCTGCATTGGGCAGATCGGTCGACGATCGAGTTCCTCGCGACACTCTCAGCGCCTCCGCTGATTGCTGGGCTCATGGTGCTGGCGACCGCGCGTTCGGATTGGCGGAAAGATCACCGCGAGGCGATCGGAGCCATACCCGACCTCATGACCCTCGCGCTGGAGCCGCTCGGGCAAGCGGGCTCGCAAGCGATCGTGCAGTCCTTGACCGGGGAGCGACCATTACCGGAGGCGATCTTGAGGGAAATCCTCGACCGCGCCGGCGGGACGCCGCTTTACCTGGAGGAGATCACGAAGGCCGTGCTCGATGCCGAACCGCGCACGCTCCAGACACAGTCACAGCCTCGCACCGAGAGCTCGACGATGCGGGGCACCGGTGTGGCCGTGCCGGCCAGCCTCCGTGACGCGTTGACAGCGCGCCTGGATCGGCTGGGACCCGGGAAGTCCTTGCTGCAACTGGCGTCCGCAATCGGTCGTGAATTCAGTCGGGATCTGCTACTCGAGGCGGCCGACCGCGATGCCTCGGTGCTGGATCGCGAGCTCGCCACGCTGGAGAGCGCAGGCCTGTTGCTTGCTCCCGATGATCGGCCCTCGAAGTACGTGTTCAGACACGCGCTGATTCAGGAGGAGGCATACGACGATCTGCCCTCGGCCACGCGCAGGCGCTATCACCAGCAGATCGCGGCGGCGTTGGCGCGCGATCCGCGCACCGTCGATGATTCACCCGAAGTGATGGCTCACCACTACGCGCAGAGCGGGGACCACGCCACGGCGGCCGGTCTATACGCAAAGGCCGGTCAACGATCGATGGGTGCCTCGGCTTACGTCGAGGCTGCCGATGCCTTCGAGAGCGCGATCAGCCAACTCCACCGTCTGCCGGAGTCGCCGGTCCGCGATCGGCAGGAAATGGATCTGGCAGCGGCGCGTGGGTTCACGCTGTTGTCCACACGTGGGTTTTCCGATCGGCAGGTCGAGCGGACTTACGGACGCGCGCTGGAGCTGTGTCAGCGCC
>DATFXS010000506.1:0-2040 GCA_035315605.1 Polyangia bacterium | reverse complement strand
CCACCGGCAGCGGTGGCACGGGTAACAAGATGGCGTGCCCGAGCGCCACCACCGATCCGCTCGCGTACACCAGCGGCTACACCGCGGATTCGAACAATCGCAACATGGCGATGACCAACGCCATGGCGATGTCGGACGTCGAGAAGCAGCAGCAGATGAGCGGCCTGCCCCAGTCCGGCACCGCGAACTACAACGTCTTCAAGCAAGAGGACAACACGACCCGCAGCATCCGCGGTTTCTATTTCCGCGACGGTCCGCGCGGCGTGAACCTGAACGCCAACAGCGACAGCAAGGGCGACTTCTCGACGGCGTTCCCGGTCGCGATCGCGCGCGGCGCCGCCTTCGACGACCAGCTGGAGAACCTGATCGGCCAGGCGATCGGCGACGAGATGGTCGCGTCCGGCAACACGATGATGCTTGCCCCGACGGTGAACATCCTGCGCCATCCGGCGTGGGGCCGCGCCCAGGAGACCTACGGCGAGGACGTGTTCGTGCTGGGCCGGCTCGGCAGCGCGTTCGTCGACGGCGTCCAGCACTACGCCGCCGCCTGCGCCAAGCACTACGCCGCCAACAACATCGAGAACGGCCGCGAGACGGCGGTCGCCACGATGTCCAGTGAGCAGACGTTGCGCGAGGTCTACGCCCGCCACTTCGGCATGATCGTCCAGGAGGGCGGCGTCTCCGCCATCATGGCGTCGTACAACCAGATCGGCATCGCGGGCGGGGCGGCAGCCCTGCACTCGACGCAGAGCTCGCATCTCCTGACCGACATTCTCCGCAGCCCGCCCCCGAACGGCCAGGGCTTCGGGTTCCAGGGCTTCGTGCTGTCCGATTGGTGGGCGATGCCGAACGGCAACAGCGTTCCCTATCCGGCCACCAGCACGCTGCAGCCGACGGCGCTGCAGGCGGTCCAGGCGGGGCTCGATATGGAGCTGCCCTGGCGATACAACTACTCGACGCTGACGAACCTGATCACCGCCGGCTCGCTGACGTCCGGTCAGCTCGTGACCGCCACCGCCCGCATCCTCGAGCAGAAGTATCGATTCCACGCCGACAAGATGAGCGGGTTCGGCCTCAAGACGCCGTTCTCCTCGTACGACTCGAACTCCAGCATCGCCAACAACAACCAGGTCGATCCCGCCATCGGCATGAGCCACATCGACCTGGCCCAGAGGGCGGCCGAGGAGTCGATGGTGCTGCTCAAGAACAGCAACAACACGCTGCCCATCAAGTCGTCGCAGACGAAGATCGCCGTCATCGGCGCCAAGGTGAACTACGCCCTGCAGAGCACCAGCAGCCAGGACTCGTGCAGCACCGGATCGGGCGGGAAGATCAACTGCATGCTCGACTTCACCACCAACGTCCGCACGGGCGACTGCGGATCCAGCCGCGTCTTCTCGGACCCCTCCAAGAGCATCGGCCCGCTGGCCGGGATCATGGCGGCGGCCTCCGCGCACGGCGCGACGGTGACCGTGTCGAACAGCGCCAGCGCCGCCGCCAGCGCCGACTTCGTCGTCGTGGTCGCGGGCCTCACCCCGGAGGACGAGGGCGAGGAGTACACGGGCGCCGGCGACCGGACGACCGGCGGAACGGGATCGACCGCGCACACGCTCGCGCTCGGCCTCGACCCGAAGGAGAACAGCGGCGTCCAGAACGCGCTCATCACCGCCGTCGCGGGCATGGGCAAGCCGTTCGTCGTCGTGCTCGAGGGCGGCAGCGTCATCGACATGAGCCCCTGGTACAGCAGCGCCCCGGCGGTGCTGATGGCCTGGTACCCGGGGATGGTGGGCGGCAAGGCGCTGGGGCGGATCCTGTTCGGCGACGTCGCGCCGAGCGGCAAGCTGCCGATCACCTGGGACGCCGATGCGACCCACTGGCCGACCTTCGCGTCCAGCTCCGGGACGACGACGATGGATTACTTCCTCGGCTACCGCTACTTCGACAACAAGGGGACCGCGCTCAACCCGGCGAACGGAACCTTCCCGTTCGGCTACGGCCTCACCTACACGACCTTCAGCTATCACGACCTGGTCGTCCCGT
>DATFXS010000505.1:0-4315 GCA_035315605.1 Polyangia bacterium | reverse complement strand
CGCTACGCGGAGATGGCGCAGTTCCAGGCGGCTCTGAAGACGTCGGGCAGCCACCAGATCGTGTCGTCGCCCGACCTCTCGAGGACGCACGCGAGGTCCCGTCCGGTGGCGCAGACGTCGCCGATGGGGGACACGACGTTCTCGACGGGCACGGGTGAGCAACTGGAGACGGAGATCGTACGCGGGCGCGGCAAGCTGGTGATCGCCGGCGTGGTCGCGGCGGTCGCGATCGGCGTCGTCGGCTTGGTCGTGTTGCCGCCGCCCCCATTCCCGCCGTTCTGCCACCAGAAGAAGACGCCCGCGGCCACGCCCACCGCGACCAGACCTCCCACCACCATCTTGCCGCGGCCCCTGACCACCTGGGTCTCGACGCGCTCGCCGGTCCCGGTCGAGAACGTCGTGTCGTGCATGGGCGACGTCTGGGTCGGGCCCTTCGGCGCGTGCGTCTTGGCGAGATCGGGCGACGAGCCGGCGACCGTGAACTGGCTGCCGCCCGACGCCTTGAGCGCCGCCTGCACCTCTTTCATCTCCGCGAAGCGATCCTCCGGATTCTTCGCCAACATCTTCATCACCAGCGCATCGACCGCCACCGGGATCTCGGGACGCTTCGAACGCGCCGTCGCCGGCTGCACGTTGAGGTGCATGTTGACCAGCTCGCCGAATCCTTCGGACACGAACGGCGGCTGCCCGACCAGCATCTCGTAGAAGATGACGCCCAGCGAATAGATGTCGCTGCGATGATCGATCGCCCGCGTGCCGCGGCACTGCTCGGGCGACATGTAGATCGGCGTGCCCATCAGCGTTCCGGTGCGCGTCTTGACCGAATCCCCCGTCGACCCTTGCTGCAGCTTCGCGATGCCGAAGTCGAGCACCTTGATGCGCTCGCGACGCGCATCGTGCGGATCGGGGACGACGAACAGGTTGTCGGGCTTCAGATCGCGGTGGACGATCCCCTTGGCGTGCGCGGCGCCCAGCGCCGACGCCGTCTGGTAGGCGAAGTCGACCGCCGTCGGGATCGGCAGCGCGCCCGTCTGCCGCAGCCTCGTGCCGAGGCTCTCCCCTTCCAGAAGCTCCATCACCAGGAACGGCGTGCCGTCCGCCATCATCCCGGAGTCGAGGATCTCGATGATGTTGGGGTGACGAATCGCGTTGGCGGCGCGCGCCTCGTTCAGGAACCGCGCCAGCAGGTGCTCGTCGCGCGTGTAGTTCTTGTGCAGCACCTTGACCGCCACGCGGCGGCCGATCCCCGGGTGCTCGGCGAGGTAGACCGCGCCCATCCCGCCCTCACCCAGCAGAGAGATAGACTTGTAATTCCCGAACTGTTCCCCAATCATCGAGCGGCCCCAATCGTACTCGGCCTTGGGGCGTGACGCTAGCGTCGGGGCTTGCGCAAAAGTAGCTCGATCCGGCCCGCGCGGACGAGATCTGGCAGCCGGCCGACGCGCGCGAAGCCCTGCCGTCGGTAGAAACGCAGCGCGGCGCGGTTGCCGGCGTCGCAGGAGACGAAAAGCCAGCGCCGACGCTCGAAAATTCGGGCCTCGACGTGGGCGACCAGCAGGCCGCCCAGCCCTTGCCCGCTCGCGTCCGGCCGGACGGCGAGCAGGGCGATGAAGCCGCCAAGCAAAAAACCGTCCGTCGCGACGACGATCCCGGCCGGGGCCCGCCCGCGCGACCGCGCGATCCAGACGTCGCCCGCTCGCGCCAGCCGCGCCAGGTAGCTTCCCAGCGCCGCCGCCCGATAACCGAGCCCCTTCCACGGCTCGATGCCGACGATCCAGGCGGCCTGCTGGCGCGCCACCGCCGGCGTGGCGCGGACGATCGTCGGCCGGGTCATTGCGGCCCCGGATCGGAGATCGCCGCCGGCGCCGACGCGGGCGAGACCGGGATCGGCGCGGGCGCCGCGCGGCCCGCCGCCATCAACTCCGAGAGTAGCACGAAGCGGAAGCCCCGCGCGCGCAAGTCGTGCACGATCGCCGGCAGCGCGTCGGCGGTCTTCAGGCCCCGCCCGTTGATGTGAAAGATGATGATCGACCCGGCCCGCGCCTTGTCGACGACGTTGTGGAGCATGCGGTCTACCGTGGTGTGCGCGCTCGGATCGCCCGAGACGACGTCCCAGGTCACCGTCGGCAGCTGCAGATCCTGCACGACGTAGACCAGGCGATGGCTCCATTCGCCGAACGGCGGCCGGAAGGCCACGCTCCGCTTGCCGTACTTCGCGAGCGCCGCCTCGGTCTGGTCGATCTCCTCGACGATGCGCGCGACCGGGAGGTGGGCCATGTGTGGGTGGTCGTACGAGTGGTCGCCGAATTCGACCAGCGGATCGGCTGCCAGCTCTGCCATGACGTCGGGATGACCTTCGACCCAGCGTCCCGAGACGAAGATCGTCGCGGGAATCCGCTCCCGCGTCAGCAGGTCGAACACCTTGCGATCGAATCCGTAGCTGTGGCTGCGCGTGGCGCAGGCGTCGAACGTGATCGCGACGGCCGGTTCGTGGACCGCCACCAGGCCGATGGGGCGCAGGGTGTGCACCGGCATCGGCGCCATTGCCGGCGTCGGCGCGGGCGGAGGCGGCGGCACCGCCGCCGGAGCGGGTGCCTCGACCGGCGGCCGGGGCGATCGGAACGGCGCCACCGGGCCGAATGCGTGGACCGCGGCCGCGGCGTGCAGCGCGAGCGGCGTCAGCACGGCCAGGATCGGCATCTCAACCCAGGTCCAGCAGCATCACGATCGCGTCTTCCTGATCCTCGGCGTAGTAGTTCGGGCGGACGCCCACGGCCCTGAAGCCGAACCGGCGGTAGAGCCGCACGGCCGCCGCGTTCGAACGCCGCACCTCCAGCGTCACGAACCGGCACTTGCGGCTGCGGCCGACCTCGATGATGTGGGCCAGCAGGCGCGACGCGTGCCCGGCCCGCCGGGCCTCCGGATGCGTCGCCAGGTTCAAGAGGTGAACCTCGTCCGCGACCACCCAGTAGTTGCTGAACGCCGTGACGTTCCGCCGCAGGCGGTCGCGCACGACGTCGATGTGGGCCCATTCGCGTCCCATCTCCTCAAGCACCATCCGCGCGGGCATCGGCGAGCGAAACGACGCGCCCTCGATCTCCATGACGGCGTCCAGGTCGCCCAGCTTCATCGGCTCGACGTCGAACGCCTGAGGCAGCTTGTTGACGGCCATCTCGCGGACCTTCCCGGCGTAGACGCTAAACGCGCCGACTCTCCTCCGCAACTTCGCGGCCGGCGGCCCCTTGCGCGCCCCGCACGGCGTCGAAGATCGCGCCCCAGAGCCCGTCGACTCCTTCGCCCGTCTCGCCCGAGACGAACAGCGGCCCGGCGGCGCGGCCGCCGCCACGAAACAGGGAACGGGCGCGCTCGCGCAGCACGCCCCGCGCGCTCGCCGTCAGCTTGTCGACCTTCGTGAAGACGATCTGGGCGGGAACGCCCTCGGTCCCCAGCCACTCGTAGAGCTGGCGTTCCTCGTCCTCGATCCCGCGGCGCGCGTCGATCAGCACGACGAACAGCGCCAGCGCGCGGCGCGTGCGCGTGTACCCTTCGATCAACGGCTGCCAGTCGCGCCGTTCGGCCTGCGACACCTTGGCGTAGCCGTACCCCGGAAGGTCGATGAGCCGCAGCTCGTCCACGGGCGCCGCCGCCGCGCCATCCCGGCCGCGCCTGAAGCGGAGCGCGAACATGACCAGCCCGCGCGTCCGTCCCGGCGTCTTCGAGGTGCGCGCCAGCCCCTTGCGCCCCGCGAGCCGGTTGAGCAGCGTCGATTTGCCGACGTTCGACCGCCCGGCGATCGCGATCTCGGGCCCGCTGGGCGCCGGCAGATCGGCGAGCGCGCGCGCTTCGGCGACGAACGCCGCCTCTTCGACGTCGGGAACGCGGGTCAAGCCCGTCTAGGGTAGCATTCCCCTCGTGACTCGCCCCCTCAAGCTCGTCGGTCTGACGGGAAACATCGGTGCGGGGAAGTCGACCGTCGGCCGTCTGTTCGCCGCCCGCGGTGTCCCGGTCATCGACGCCGACGACCTGCTGCGCGAGATCCAGGCGCCCGGGCAGCCGGCCCACGCCGACATCGCGGCCGCCTGGCCCGAGGTCGTCGCGGCCGACGGCAGCATCGACCGCAAGCGCCTGGGCAAGATCGTGTTTGGCGACCCGGACCCCGCGGCGCGGCGAAAGCTGGAAGCGATCACGCACCCGCGGATCCAGGAACTGTCGCGCGCGCGTGCGGCGGCGCTGGCCGCGGCCGGGCACGCGCTGGCGATCTACGAGGCCTCGCTGCTGATCGAAAGCGGCCGCGACAAGGAGCTGGACGGCCTCA
>DATFXS010000504.1:0-12169 GCA_035315605.1 Polyangia bacterium | reverse complement strand
GCCTCGGGATCGGCGGCGGTACCGGGCACGTCATCGAGTACCGCGGATCGGCCGTGCGCGGGCTGTCGATGGAAGAACGCATGACCGTCTGCAACATGTCGATCGAAGCGGGCGCGCGCGCCGGCATGATCGCGCCCGACGACACGACCTTCGCGTACCTGAAGGGACGGCCGCGTGCGCCGACGGGCGCCGCGTGGGAGCAGGCGGTGGCGGCCTGGCGGCAGCTGCCGTCCGACGAGGGCGCCACGTTCGACCGGGAAGAGAAGCTCGACGCGTCGGCGCTGGAGCCGATGATCACGTACGGCACCAACCCCGGCATGGGGATCCCGATCAGCGCCGCCGTGCCCGAGCCGGCGAATCCGACGGCGGCCAAGGCGCTCAAGTACATGGGCCTCGAGGCGAAGCAGCCGCTGCTCGGGCACAAGGTCGACGTCGTCTTCATCGGCAGCTGCACGAATTCGCGCCTGTCGGATCTGCGGGCGGCGGCGGGCGTGATGAAGGGGCGCCGGGTCGCCGACGGCGTGCGCGTCCTGGTGGTTCCGGGATCCCAGCAGATCAAGGCGGCCGCCGAGGCGGAGGGGCTGGACCGGGTGTTTCGCGAGGCGGGCGCGGAGTGGCGGGAAGCGGGTTGCTCGATGTGCATCGCCATGAACGGCGATCAGCTTTCGCCGGGCCAGTACGCGGTCAGCACCAGCAACCGCAACTTCGAGGGGCGGCAGGGGGCGGGCGGGCGCACGTTCCTGGCCAGCCCGCTGACGGCCGCAGCCGCCGCCATCACCGGCAAGATCACCGACGCACGGGAGCTCACCTAATGGACAAGGTCACCACCATCAAATCGCGCACGGTCGTTCTGCCCGTCGAGAACGTCGACACGGACCAGATCATCCCGGCGCGCTTCCTCAAGGCGACCAGCAAGGCGGGCCTGGGCAGCAAGCTGTTCGCCGACTGGCGGTTCGCCGCCGACGGCGCGCCGAAGGCGGACTTCGTGCTGAATCAGCCGGCCGCGGCGGGCGCGGCGGTGCTGGTGGCGGGCGACAACTTCGGCTGCGGGTCGTCGCGCGAGCACGCGCCCTGGGCGCTCTGCGACTACGGCTTTCGCGCCGTGGTCAGCACGTCGATCGCCGACATCTTCCGCAACAACTCGCTCAAGAACGGCCTGGTGCCGATCGTCGTCGACGCAGCCACGCACGCGAGGCTGCTCGCGGCGCCGGGCGTCGAGGTGACCGTCGACGTCGCGGCGCAGACTTTGACGCTGCCCGACGGCACCAAGGCGAAGTTTCCGATCGATCCGTTCGCGCGCTATTGCCTGCTGAACGGCGTCGACGAGCTGGAATTCCTGCTCTCGCAAGAAGCGGCGATCACGGCGTTCGAAGCGAAGCGTTAACACGGCGGAAACGTCCCGCTGTTGCCCGTTTTGCAACATTGATGGGCGCGCGCGCGGCGCGTATCATCCGGAGTGGGAGGTCGGTCGCGCATGCAAAACGTCCGCGTCGATTTGGGTTCAGCGTCGGTTCGTATGGTTCAGCTCAAGGAACGGCACGACGAGCTGGAGAAGCGCCTGGCGCAGCTGGAACGCCACCTGTCCCTGACTCCGGACGAGCAACTCGAACGCAGCCGTCTCAAGAAAGAAAAGCTGCGGACCAAAGACGAGCTCACGCGCCTCGGCGCGTTGCGCGCGCCCTGACGCGGCCCCACACTGATCCCGTGACGGAGACGGCCGACGAACAGGCCGCCTGGCTGGACAAGATCCGGCGCTCGGGGATCCGCATCGATCGCGAGGGCCGCTTCATCCACGAGGGCGCCGAGGTGACGCACGAAGGGCTGCGGCGGGCGCTGTTTCGCTGGCTCGATCGCCTGCCGCCGCCCGACGGGCGTTACGTGCTGCGCCTCGACGAACGCCGCTTCGCCTACCTGGAAGGCGTCGAGGACACGCCCCTGGTCGCGCGCGCGGCGCGCGTCGATCCGGCCGGGACCGCCTTCCTGGCCCTCTCGGACGGCAGCGAGGAGGCGCTGGATCCGGCGACGCTGACCGTCGACGACGCGGGTGTGCTGCGCGCCTGGGTGCACGGCGGTCGTCTGGAGGCGCGCCTCGCCAGCTCCGCCGCCGCCGTGCTGGCGGATGCCATCACCGAGGTCGGCGGTCGTCCTCTGCTGCGGCTCGCGGGCCGCTCGTACGCGCTCCCGCCGCGGTCGGCAAGCTGACGACGAAGCGCGCGCCGCCGAGCGGCGACGGCTGATCGTCGACGCGCACGTCGCCGCCGTGGTCGATCACGATCTTGCGCACGATCGCCAGCCCCAGCCCGGTGCCGTGCTCCTTGGTCGTGACGTAGGGGTCGAAGATCCGCTCTCGCGCGTCGGCCGGCACGCCGGGGCCGTTGTCGTCGACGGTCAACAGCGCGCCGCGGTCGGCGACGCTCTGGGAGACGCCGATCCGGATCTCCGGCTTGTGGCCGGCGGCCTCCGCGGCCTGGACGGCGTTCTCGACCAGGTTGGCCAGCACGTTGCGCATCAGCATCCGATCGCACAGCGCGCCGACCTGCCCGTTCCGGTCGATCCGGAGGAACGGCTGCCATTCGGGGTGCGCCCGCGCGAAGTCCTCGACCGCCTGTGCCAGATCGATGGGCGCCGGCTCGACCTTCGGCAGCTTGGCGAACGCCGAGAAGTCGTCGACCAGCCGGCGGATCGCGCCGACCTCTTCTTTCAGGATCTCCTGCGCGGTCGCGAGCAACCGCCTGTACTCGGGATCGTCGCCGCGGTACTTGGTCCCGATCTCCTGCACAGCCAGCTGGATCGGCGTGAGCGGGTTCTTGATCTCGTGGGCGAGCCGCCGCGCCACCTCCTGCCACGCCGACACCTTCTGCAGGTAGCCGAGCCGCGACCGCGCATCGCCCAGCTCGGCGACCATGCGGTCGAACGCGCGTCCCAGCTCGTCCAGCTCGTCGCTGCCGCGCGGCGCGACCCGGACGCTCAGGTCCCCTTCTCCGACCCGCTTGGCGGCGTCGCGCAACGTGGCGACACGACCGGTGGCGGCGCGCGCGACCGCCAGCCCCAGGACGGTCGCGACCCCGAGCACGATCAGCAGCGCGACACCGAGGCCGCGGAAGATGCGGGGCAGGAACAGCGGCAGCAGGCGATCGAGGTCGTGCTCTTTCTCCATCGCCTCGCGCAGCGCCAGGAAATTGGCGTAGATCTCGCGCGAGATGCCGAAGGTCAGCTCGAGGACCCGCGGCTCACCATCGGGCGTGACGGCGGGCAGCGCCACCAGCGTCGGCGGGGCCTCGTGCGCGCGCTCCTGCACTTCGGGCGGCTGGGCCCATTCGTCGACGACGCGGTTCCCTTCCATGATCCGGGCCCGCAGCAGATCCGGCACGTCAGCCAGCTCCGACGCGCGGGAGATGTGCGCCGCCGCGATCTCGTTGCCGCGGTCGCGGAAGTTCTCCTTCATCTGCGCGAAGTAGGACCGGTAGACGTCGACCGCTCCGCCCAGCGCCGACCGCACGGCCTCCTGGTGCTGTTCGGTGATCACCTGGATCCGGCCGATCGTGAAGGACGTGAACAGGGCCGCCCCACCGACGGGTAGGGCCGCGACGATGAACAGCGCGGCCAGGATCTTCCATTCGAAACGGCCGGGCATGCGGGGCCACTTCATGGCTTCGGCTTTTCCTTTCCAGGTCCGCCCGCGCCCGGGCGCGCCGGCGGCGCCGGCGCGGGAGGCAAAGGATTGGGCAGCATGAACGGCTGCGAGACGAAGCGGACCTGGCGTTCGCTGTCGTCGATGCGCGGGTTGACGAAGATGCTGACGAACGATCCGAAGAAGCTGTCGCCCGCCCCCAGCCGGCGCTGCCCGCGCGCCGGCTGCACGAGCCAGCGACGGACGTCGGCCAGCAGATCCTCCGAGATCGGATTCAGATCGCCGCGCACGAGGACGACGTAGTGGCCGCCCGGCCGCAGCCGCTTCGTCTCGGCGATCGGAAACTGCCAGAGCGCGGTCGCGCGCCAGATCGCCTCGTCGGCGTTCGACGCCAGCGCGCGCAGCTCGGCGCCGAGGCCGCGGGTCACGCGCACGCTGAACTTTTCGTCCCAGATGTCATAGACGATCTCGGCGCGCTGCACGGCGAGCGCCAGCGGTTCGCCGTCGGCGTTCCCCGCGTCCTGCAGCGCCACCCGGATCAGGATATGGGTCGAGAAGCCCGAGGTCAGGTGCTGGCGCTCGGCCGCGCCGAACAGGTCCTGCAGGCCGACGCTGATCTGCAACTGCCCGTTCTTGATGATGGCCCCCGTGGTCCGCTGCGGCAGCGGCTCGTCCGCGCGCGCCGCGCGCAGGCCGGCGACGGTCGTGACCGCCCACACGAGCACAGCGGCGAACGCAGCACGAGAACGGATCATCGGCGCACCCATCAGAACGAGGTGCGGCTGAGCGCGTTGGCGATCGAGATCGTGAAGATCCCGACGTAGGTGTCCAGGCGAAGCCCGAGATCCCCGGTCAGATCGATGGGCAGGGCGCCCAGGCCCGATTCACCCGGCGGGATGAAGTCGCCGCGGCTGGCCATGCCGAGCAGGCCGACGGCCAGGAACGCGTCGCCGCCGTAGACGAACCCGCGGCGCCGCCAGACCGGGATCGCGTACTCGACCAGCACCCGCCCCGCGAAGTGATCGTAGCGGTGGTGCGCGATGCTGGTGTCGAGCAGGTCGCGCGACGGCAGCGTCGAGAAGTTGATCCCCAGCGCCCGGCGGGGCAACAAGAGGTTGAGATCGCCGATGAAGTACCGGTCGAAATAGGGCGGGTCACCGGCGATCGCGCCCGCGAACAGGTGGAACCCGAGCGCGTGCCCGTGCGGCATCGGCCGGTAGTACGACGCCTCCGCGGTCGTCTTCAGATAGTCGTAGCTGGAACCGAGCAGGCTGGTCGCCGCCTCGACCGACAGCGACAGGCGCATCCCGGAGCGCGGCAGGATCGGATCCGAACGCGTGTCGTAGTCGATCGACGCGGCGACCGTCCCCAGGCGGCTGGTTCCGTCCTTGACCATGAAATCGACCGGCTGCGCCAGGGTGAGCACGTCGGGCAGCTCGGCGGTGATCGCCTCCTCGCGGAAGTCGAGCCCGAGGTGCAGCCGCGATCGGAAGTCCTTGCCGAAACCGAGCACGCCGCCCGCGCGCTTGACGCGCGACGCGACGAAGTTCTTCGGGTCCGCGTCGTCGTCGGCGCCCATGACCCGATAGAACTCGCTGCCGTCGTTGTAGAGGCCGGTGGCGGTCAGGCTGAGGCCGTAGGGCCCGCCGATCGGCGGCACGCCGGCGCGCAAGCGCACGCCGACCCCGGCCGTCGCGCCCGGCACGACCGGCGTCGTCGACGCGACGAAGCCGGCGCCGAGGTTGATCCCGCGCCCGAGGAAATTGGTCTCCGACGCGTCCGCCCCGCCCCAGAAGGCGGTCGCGGCGCTGGTGCTCGGAAACAGCTCGTTGATGACGATGGTGCCGCGCTCTTCGACGTCGACGACCAGGACGACGCCGCCGCGGTTCGTGCCGCGCGTGACCGACAGCCGTACGTCCAGGAAGTATCCGAGCGCGAGCAGCCGATAGCGCACCGCCTCGACGCGCGGATCGGACGCGTCCACCGAGGCGCCCTGCACCAGGCCCAGCGCCGCGACCTCGGCGGCGATGATCGACCGCTGGGTCTTGTGGTTGCCGCGGACCTGGATGTCTTGGATGACGTACCGCGGGCCGAAGCGCTGGTCCGGGAACGCGACGGCGGCGGCGGCCTCGTCCTCGCTCGCGGGTTCGTCCTCGTCGGCGCGCGCATCGGCCGCGCGCAGCCATCCGGACGCGGAGACGACGAGGGAGAGGAGGATCGCCGGCGCGCGGGGCGCGGCCATACCCGCAGCATAACCGACCATTTCACGCCCGCGAAACGACCCGGTGACCGCCATCACCGCCGCCGGCGCGGCGCCCACCCACGGCCGATGCTCTGAACGGCTGAAAAAAAACCGGCCCAGCGCGGGGCGTCGGACCGTATGGGGTCTCGGAGACCGGTCAGCCGACTGATCTCCTGCAAACGATCCGTCGTCGGGAGGCTTACCCATGAAGACCGCTCTGTTCCCTTGCTCGTTGTCCTTCGTCGCTGCTGGTTGGGCGTTGATCGGGTGCGCGGATGACGCCCCGAAGCCCCCGGAGGCCTCGCCTCCCGGCGCGTCCACTGATGTCACAAGCGCGCTGGTGTCAGGTACCTCCGACGGAAACACGCACCTGCACCGACCCGCCTCTCCAGGCACGAACAACATCGATACCCTGAACGGGTGCAAGCTGCCGGCGCACTTGACCGCCTACGGGGGCGCGCGCGCATCCGCGGTCCAGGTCGTCCCGGTGTTCTGGGGCAGCAGCGTGAATTCGACGACGACGTCGACCATCCAGAACTCACTGACCGAGCTGGAGATCAGTGACCTCAATGCGTGGCTCGTCAAGCAGTACGCGATGCCGCAGATGAATGTCCAGGCGCCGATCACGATCACGCCCCACAACACCGCGACGAGCCTTTCGCAGAACGACGTCCAGGCCGAGCTCACCTATCAGATCACGCACGGCGGTTTGCCGGGGGCCGGCACCGGTTACCACTACGTGCTGCACTTCCCGTCGACCGTCACCGTTGCCGGGCAGTGTGTCAGCTGGTGTGCATTCAATTCGCGTTACAGCTACATAGTCGGCACGCCACCATTCCGCGTCATCAAGACCGTGTACTACTCGGTCATGCCCGATTTCGCGACCACCAACTGCGGTGCCCCCCCCAACCCCTTTGTGCCCAATTGTCTCTTCTCCGAGACCAATTGGTACAACGCGTTCACCCGAACCGAAACCCACGAGATCATCGAGGCGCTGACGGACGAGATGGGAGGCGGCTGGCAGGATCGCTCGCAGCCGAGCTCGTGCGGCACGCAGATCGGTGATCTCTGCAACGGGATGTCCGACACCGTTGGCAGCACCACCATTCAGAAGATGTGGTCGAACGCGGCCAACAACTGTGTGACCCACGGCCCCGGCGCCTCGAACGACGTGGACGGCGACGGCTACGGTGACTTCGCGCTCGTGAGCGGCAACGGCTGGAACACGGTCCCGGTCGGCTTCTACTCGTCCTCGACCGGCGTCTTCAATCCCACCAACGCATGGGAGGACAACTTCCCCGGTTGGACCACGCAGGGGCGCACGGTCATGGGTGATTTCAACGGCGACGGGCTCGCCGATCTGGCGGTCACCGGCGGCAGCGGCTGGGGGAGCCTTCCGGTCGCGTTCTCGACCGGCGCGGGCGGTCAGTTCAACGTCACCAACGTCGGGATCGGCGATTTCGCCGGCTGGGCGAGCACGGCAGGCGTCTTGCAGCCGGTCGCCGGCGATTTCGACGGCGACGGACGCAGCGACATCGCCATCGCCGGCGGCCCGGGATGGGCTTCGATCCCCGTGGCGTTCTCGAACGGCGACGGCAGCTTCACGGTCGCGAACATCACCGACAGCAACAGCACCACGTTCGAAGCCCTCATTCACAACAGCGATCAGACGACGCTTCAGCTCCTCTCCGGGGACTTCAACGGGGACGGGCGAACCGACCTCGCGCTGGTGGGCGGCACCGCGAACGGCAGCCCGTGGACGACGATCCCGGTGGCGTTCGCGACCGCGACCCGAGGCGCTTTCACCGTGGTGCAGAAGACGGTCGCCGATTTCCCCATCTACGCGACCCAGCACGCCTACGCGGTCACGGGCGACTTCGACGGCGACAGCCGCGCCGACATCGCCCTGACCGGCGGAGCGAACTGGAACACGGTGCCGTTCGCCTACTCGAACGGCGACGGAACGTTCGCCGTCACGAACATGGCCTATGGCTCCTTCTCGGACACGGCGAAGGCCCAGCACGTTCACGTCGTGGCGGGCGACTACAACGGCGACGGCATCTCCGACATCTTGCTGGTGGGCGCCTCCGGCTGGTCGACCGTGACCGTCCTGTCGCCCCTCGGGCGCGGCGGCAGCAACCAGATCGCCACGATGCCCGATTCATGGCTGGCGAGCGTGGCGTCCCAATGGCCGCTCATCCGCGCCATCGGAACCAGCGACGCCTACAGCCCGTTCGGACCGTAGCGCCGGGCCCTCAGGGCGTTCGTTCGGCGACGAACGCCCAGTAGGCCGTCGAGCTGTCCTGTTCCTGCAGATAGAGGCGACAGGCGTCGGGCGAGATCCAGGTCGGCGTGGCGTTTGAAAAGCTGGGCGCGGTCAGATCGAGCGGGACGGGCATTCCGAACTGATTGGCGACCGAGTCGCGGGTTGCCATCCAGATGCCGTCGTGACCGGTGGGGTCGCCCCGTCGAGAAAAGTAGATCGTCAGCTCGTCGTGGGAGACGACGGGGGCCGTCTCGTCGGCGTCGGTGTTGAGCATCAGCGGCTGCGCCGGGTCGAAGCCCGTCGCGTTCTTCTGGGCGCGATAGATGTCGTAGTTGCCGCTGCGATGGGTGTGAAAGTAGAGGGCGCTGCCGTCCGGAAGCACGTACGGCGCGCCCTCGCTGTCGACCAGGAGATCGCCGCCGAGCTGCACCGGGTCGGAGAACTTGTAGACCGTCGCGGTGCGCGAGCTGACGAACAGGCTCGAGCCGCCGGACCGGGTGCTGGCGAAGTAGATCGTGAACGTATCGTCGGTGAACGTCGGGTATTCGTCGTCGCTGTTCGTGTTCAGCTCGTCGACGGGCGATGCGGGACCCAGCGGGTCTGCTGGGCGCGCGCGGTTGGCCAGGTAGATGTCCACCTGGATTCCGTGGAGCTGGCTGAGATAGGCGATCCGCTCGTCGGACGTGAACCGGACGGACAGCACGGAGGTGGTGCTGGGCCCGTTCAGGCCTGGAACCTTGATCGGTATACCGAACGCATGATTGAGCGGGCAGGGCTGGTCGTCGGGCGCGGCGTCGCTCGCGTCGCCGGCGTCGCTCATCGGCCATGGGTTCGGGCTGACGCCGCGCCCGCAGCCGGCTCCGACCAGGGCCGCGCTCCACAGGGCCGCCGCGCGTCTGTTACATCCTGACGAGCGCTGTCGGCGGGCCATGTCTCCACCATAACCGACCCTTGCGCGGCCGCGAAACCACCCGGTGACCGCCATCACCGGCGCGCATCGCCCCCAGGCGCGCAACCGGCCCCCGCCGGCGCTGTATGGGCGGTCGGAAGGGCCGAGCGATGGACCGCAATGAACACGCATTTCGGCGCCGGCGCGTGCGCGCGTCGTGGGCGATTCTGGGCGCGGCGATGGTCCTGAAGATGGGCTTCGTCGGATGGGTCGAGTGGCTGGCGTGGTGCATGCTGGCGGTGTCCCGGGCGATGGCGAGCTGGGCGAATCAGCCGGCGCCTCCGCCCTTCTCGTCCGGCCAGATCTTCGCGAGATCCCTCCAAGTCGGGTGCCTGTTCGGCCTCTTCGCGGGCGTCGTCGGCATCGTCGTGGCCGCGCTGCAGCGCCTCGCCCTCGGGCGGCGGTTCACCGGCGCTGTTTTCTGGGACCCGCTGCGCGGGTGGATCGCGCGTAGCGGCGCCGCGGCTGCGCTCGCGTCCTTTGGCGCGGTGTTCGCCATCACTGCCTGGAATCACATCGACGGCGAGCCGAGCATCGCCGGCGCCGTCATCGAGCTGCTCGTCGAAACGATGGCGGAGGTCGGGGCGATCGTCAGCGTCCAGCGGCGTCTGCTCGGCCAGGCCGCCCGCGCGCGAGGCTAGGCCGTGGACCCGTCGGCGGTCGGCGCGGGCGCGCCGGCCACCGTATCGAGCAGCACCTGGCCGTAGAGCTGCAGCTTGACCGGACCGATGCCCGGGATCGCGAGCAGCGCCTGGTCCGAGGCGGGACGCTGCTCGGCGATCCGCAGCAACGTGGCGTCGCTGAACACGACGTAGGCGGGGACATGCCGGGCGGTCGCCAGCTGCTTGCGCAGCAGCTTCAGCCGGCCGAACAGCTCGTCGACCTCCGGGGTTCGTTCCTGGGCGGTGGTCGCCGCCGTCGCGGCCGGGCCGTCGCTCACGGCGCCGCTGTCGCGTAGCACGTCGAAGCCGGCGCAGACGTCGCACGACGTGTCGCACACGGCCATCGGCTCACCGAGGTGACGGGCGATCAGGCGATGCCGGCACTCGTTCGCCGCCGCCAAGCGGTGCATGCGCCGGATCTGGACCTGCTGCCGCGCCGCCTCGTCGGGCTCCAGCTCGGCGGTGAAGCGATCGCACGCCAGCACGTCGGCCCACGAATAGAACAGCACGCAATCGCTGGCCAGACCGTCGCGGCCGGCGCGCCCGACCTCCTGGTAATAGCTCTCGATCGAGCGCGGCATGTCGCGATGGATCACGTAGCGGACGTTCGACTTGTCGATGCCCATGCCGAACGCGATGGTGGCGATCACGACGTCGATCTCGTCGCGCGCGAAGCCGTCCTGGACCGCGGTGCGCGCCGCCGGCTCCATGCCGGCGTGGTAGGCGGCGGCCCGCACGCCGCGCGCCCGCAACACGTCCGCCAGCGCCTCGCACGCCTTGCGCGAGATGGCGTAGATGATGCCGCTCTGTCCGCGCCGCGCGCCGACCAGCTTCACGATCGCCGCGCGTACCCCCTTGGGCCCGGCCGAGCGCGCGCCGCCATTGGCTTCGGCCGCCGCGTCGTCGGCGCCTTTGCGATAGACCGACAGCCGCAAATTGGGCCGGAAGAAGCTGCCCCGGACCAGCGCCGGGTTCTTCATCGCGAGCTGCGCGATGATGTCGTCGATCACCTCGCGCGTGGCGGTGGCCGTCAGCGCCAGGACCGGGACGCCGCCGTGCTTGTCTTTCAGCCCGGCCAGGTTGCGGTAGGCGGGCCGGAAGTCGTGACCCCACTGGCTGATGCAGTGAGCCTCGTCCACGGCGATGAGGCGCAGGTCGAGGTCGGGCAGGAGACGGCCGACCGAGGCTTCGATCCCCTCCGGCGCCGCGTAGCAGAGCTCGTACTTGCCGGCCGCCAGGTCGCGCGTGCGCTGACGTCGCTCGTCGGGGTCTAGCGTCGCGCTCAGATAGGTGGCGCGCAGCCCGATCTCGGCCATCGCGTCGACCTGGTCCTTCATCAATGCGACCAACGGCGATATCACCAGAGTCGTGCCGCCCAGGACGCGCGCGGGAATCTGGTAGGTGATCGATTTGCCCGCCCCCGTCGGCATCACGCCGACGCAGTCGCGGCCCGCCAGCAGCGCATCGATGATCTCCTGCTGTCCGGGGCGGAACGCGTCGTAACCGAACACCCCGGAGAGAACGGCCCGGGCGGCCGCGGCGGACGGTTGCGCGAGCGCCGCCGCGATCTCGCGCAGCAGGGCCACGGTATCGGCGTCGAAGGCGCCCGGGTTGCGTCGCCACGAAGCGCGCAGCCGGGAGAGCTCCCGCACGCAGCCGGCCAGCAGCCCCGGATCGCCCGGATCGCCGGCCCGCCAGCGCGTGGCCAGGGCGCGGGCCGCGGCGGCGGGGTCAATCTCGCGATCGAACAACGGGGCGTCGGGTATCCGGCTGGTCATCGGCCCGGGTTATCGGCGGGGGCGGAAAATTGTGACGTGTCGTCTGCGCAATGGCGCCGGCAGCATAACCCGCGCGGCGGCGGGTGAGGTACGCGGCAGCCGCGCCGCCCAGCGCGATGCCGAGCAGGTTGGCCGCCAGATCCGCCGCGTCCACCGTTCGCGCCGGGAACCAGGCCTGCGACGCCTCCTCCAGCGCCGAGAGCACGCCCAGCACCAGCACGACGCGCAGCCAGCGGGCGCGGTGGAAAAATCCGACGGCCAGAAATGACAGCCCGCCGAGCAGCAGGAAATGCCCGACCTTGTCGAGGCCGCCGTCCAGCGCCATGGGCGGCAAGCGCCGGTTCGCGGCCAGCACGCTGGCGGCGACGATGAACGAAAGATGCGGAAACAGCAGCCAGGCCCAGCGGGGACGTCGTGTCGTCATTCCGGCATCGTCGCCGACGCCGGGCGTTGCGGCGGGCCGACCGGGCCGAGCGGTCGCAAACCACGGCCGAGCGGCCGGGCCCGCGCCTCGGCTTGCGGCCGAGGTGCCCGCCGGGGTCCTTGCGGCGCCCCCGCCCGCGGTTAGCTTGCACGTGGATCCTCGTAAGGAGGCGGATTATGGCTGGAGCATTCCTCGTCGGTCGCATCCTGGCGGGCTG
>DATFXS010000503.1:0-5205 GCA_035315605.1 Polyangia bacterium | reverse complement strand
CACGTCCAGCGCCTCGCCCGCCGACAGCCGGCGCACGCGGCTGGGAACCCGCTCGCCGCGCACCAGGACGACGCCGCGCTCGACGCCGACGTGCAAGCGATCGGGGCCGCGCGCGCAGCTGAAGCGGGTGCCGACGACCTCGACGGTCGCCAGCCCGCACTCGATCTGCCAGCGGCGCGGTCCGCCCGGCTTCACTTCGAAGCTGGCATCGCCCCGGTCCAGCACGGCGATGAAGCTCTGCGCCGACGACTCGATCGGCTCGAAGCGCGCGCCGGCGCCCAGCTCGACGCTGGACCCGTCGGACATCGCAAGCCGCAGGCCCGTCGCGGGCGCGTCGACCGCGACGATCGCGCTGCCGTTCGCCAGCCGCAGCGGCCCGGCGTCGCGGTGCATGTACGCGACCACCGCGATGCCCGCCGCCATCGCCGCCGCGGGCGCGATGATCAGCGACAGCGACAGCTTGCTGCGGCGGCGCGGAAAGCGCGCGTCGATCGCCTGCCACATCCGCGACAGCGCGGGCTCGTCGGCCGGATCGCGCAGCCCTTCTTTGAGCGGGAACTTGAGGCGGCTCATTGCACGCCCTCCGGCCGGTCCGCACGCTCGTCGCTATCCTCTTGGGGCGCGTCGCCCGGGCCGATGTGGGCCCGGATGGCGGTCTCGGCGGCGGCGATCCGGCGCTTGGCGGTCGCCAGCGAGCAGCCGCAGGCTGACGCGACCTCGGCCAGCTCCAGCCCTTCCACGTGGCGCAGCATCCAAGCGATGCGGACGTTGGCGCTGATGGTGCTCAGCACGC
Organism: Polyangia bacterium; assembly: GCA_035315605.1. Classification (GTDB taxonomy): domain Bacteria; phylum Myxococcota_A; class Polyangia; order Fen-1088; family Fen-1088; genus JADGRB01. Next base: position 4,412 of record DATFXS010000503.1, on the reverse strand, counting down.
GATCCACCAGCGCCAGCTCGGCGCGCTGATCCGGCCTCGTCCCCGGGGCCGCCAGCGCCGCCAGCGTCGCATCATCCGTTCCGCGATCCAGCCCCAGCACCCGCATCAGCCGCCCCCGGCGCATCTTCCGCCGGACCAGGCTGACCGCGATCTGCGCCAGCCAGCCGCGCAGCGCCGCCGGCTCGCGCAGCGTGCGCAGCTGCTCGAACGCCGTCACGAACGTGTCCTGGACGATCTCCTCGCCCTCGTTGCGGTTGCCGAGCAGCCGCGCCGCGATCGCCAGGAGGTAGCTCGCGTGGCGGCGATAGAGCATCTCCCGCCCCCAGCGGTCGCCCTCGATGGCGCGCGCGACGAGCTGCGCGTCGCTCGCGGCGTCCGCGCTTGCAAGGAGGACGGTGTGACTCACCAGCACGCCCATTTTAGACAGTAAGAGACCTGAGTCGGGGCAAAAGGCTCAGTCGCCAATGTGGGTCTACGTGCGCGAATGCGCTCAGGTTTCTTTTTAAACGCTGTGAGCCATTTTGCCGATGTGGTGGCTCCAAGTGGCATGAGCAAGCCGTCGCCTACGAACGTCGCCATTTTCACCATCGCCGCCGTGGCAACGGGCGCGCTGCTTCTTCTCGTGCCCGGCTGCGGCAGCTCGGTGCCCGCGCTGGCGGGAGCGGGCGGGATGGGCGGCGCGGGCGGAATCACCGGTACGGGCGGCACGGGCGCTAAGATTCCGATCGGCCAGACCCAGTGCAGCGACGGCATCGATAACGACGGCGACGGTCTGATCGACTACGCCGACCCGGAGTGCGTCGGGCCGCTCGACAACGACGAGAGCTCGTTCGCGACCGGCATCCCGGGCGACAACGTCGACCCGTGCAAGCAGGACTGCTTCTTCGACGGCAACTCGGGCATGGGCGACGACGGCTGCCTCTGGCAGCTCAAGTGCGATCCGAAGAGCACGGAGGCGAACTGCCCCTACGACCCGCAGTACGCGGCCCAGCACACGATGGAGTGCTCGACGTCCGCGTCGCAGTCGGCGACCTGCATCAGCAAGTGCCAGAAGCTGGTGCCGAACGGCTGTGACTGCTTCGGCTGCTGCAATGTTCCGGGCGCGCCGCAGCCGATCCGCCTGGCGGCGACCTGCACGCAGGCGGCCTTCAATGATCCGACCAAGTGCCCGCCCTGCACGCAGGTCACGCAGTGCATGACCCCGTGCGGCCACTGCGATTACTGCATCGGCAAGGAGACGCTGCCCTCCGATTGCACGCCGGACGCCGGCGTGGACGGCGGCACGCCCTACACCTGCCCGAGCGGCGAGATCGCCTGCGGGCAATACGGCGTCGACCCGACCATGTGCCCGAATGGCACGGGCTGCATCACCGGCTGCTGTCGAATTCTGGTTCCGTAACTTTCGCTCAATCCACCCCGCCAAATACCGATTGGAGATCGAAATGCGAGGCCCAATGACATCGACTTCATTGTTTCGTCTTTGCGGCGCGGCGCTGCTGGTCGCCGCCGGTTGTGGTTCCGGCTCCAAGGCCGGGCCGTCGGGCAGCGGCGGAAGCAGCGCGACCGGTTCGGCCGGAAACACGGCGAGCGGGGCAGGCGGGACCAGTGGAACGAGCGGAGCCGCAGGTACAACGGGGTCGGGCGTGGCCGGAACCAGTGGCGCTGCCGGCAGCTCCGGCGGGACGACCGCCAGCGGCGCCGCTGGATCCGGGGTGGGCGGCACGAACACGGTCGACGCCGGCAAGCTGGGGACCACCCAGTGCAGCGACGGCATCGACAACGACGGCGACGGCCTGATCGACCTCGCCGATCCCGAGTGCGTCGGCCCGCTCGACAACGACGAGAGCTCGTTCGCGACCGGCATCCCGGGCGACAACATCGACCCGTGCAAGCAGGACTGCTTCTTCGACGGCAACTCGGGCATGGGCGACGACGGCTGCCTGTGGCAGCTCAAGTGCGATCCGCAAAGCGTCGAGCCGAAGTGCCCGTACGATCCGAACTACGCGGCCCAGCACACGATGGAGTGCTCGGTGTCGATGTCGCAATCTGCTACCTGCGTCAGCAAGTGTCAGAAGCTGGTGCCGAACGGCTGCGACTGCTTCGGCTGCTGTCTGATCCCGGGTGCCAGCACACCGATCCGGCTGGCCGCCACCTGCACGGCCGCCGCCTTCAACGATCCGACCAAGTGCCCGCCCTGCACGCAGGTGACCCAGTGCTCGAACCCGTGCGGCCACTGCGAGCTCTGCATCGGCAAGACCACGCTGCCGCCGGACTGCTACGAAGGTGGCGATGGTGGCACCGACAGCGGCACCGACGGCCCGCCGGGGCAACAGTGCGGCTCTGATTACGTGCCTTGCGGCCCGGGCACCAGCATCCCGCTGGACGGCTGCCCGGCGAACTACGGCTGCATCACCGGGTGCTGCATACCGACCGCCATCTAAACCTTCTCTGAGGCCGGTCCAGCGGGTCATCGGGCGGTCCGACCGCCGTTCGATGGCCCGCTGGATGCGGCCGGCCAATTCAGCCCCGGGGCGTCCACGCGGAAAATGGACGAGCTGCGAACCCCCCCCGATACTGGCATGCGCGGGGAACTCGCATGCGCCGGGAGACCAAGACTTGGGCGGGCCGGCTGGCGGCCGCCGCCGTCGTCGTCTTCGTGCTCGCCTATCTCCCGTACCAGATCTACGTCCGTTCCGGCCTGCGACACACGCTGGTCCTGCGGCGCGATCTGACGGCGCTGCGCGTCCACAACCAGGAGCTGGCCGCCGAGAACGACCGGCTCGCCCGCGAGGCCGAGGCGCTGCGCGACGATCCGGCCGCGATCGAGCGCGTCGCGCGCGACGAGCTCGGGTGGGTGCGCGCCGGCGAGGTGGTCGTCGATCTGTCGGAGCGCCGGCCATGAAGATCAAGCTGAAGCCGAAGAGCCGCAGCGTCGGCGAGCGGATCAGCTACCAGACCGGCCGGCTGACGCGCGCGTCTATGGCGTTCGTGGTGTGCGGCGTGGTGCTGGCGCTGCTGTGGCGCGGATGGTTTCCCGACCTGCGCGCCCCGGGCGCCGATCTGCGCCGCGTCGCGATGGCGGCGCTGCTGACCGGCCTGCTCGCGTTCAAGATCGCCGCCCGCGTCCGCACCACCGAGCGCCGGCGGACGGCGCGGCGCGAGGCCCTCTCCGACGCGGAGCTGGGTCTCTTGCTGCTGACGACGGTCTACCTGCTGCTCGCGTTTTCGGGGGGCGTCACCTCGACGCTCTACCCGCTGGTCTACGCGGTCGTCAGCTTCCTGGTCACGTTCCACCGGCTGGTCGTCGGGCTGCCGCTGGCCACCGTCGCGATCGGGTTCGAGGCGGTCCTCTGCTTCGGCCCCGCGGCGCCGCCCGAGGCGGCCGGACTGTTCGCCGGCCACGCCGCGTTCGTCGCCGTGTTCGCGCTGCTCAACGTGGTGTTCCTGCACGCCGAGGTGGCGCGCCAGCGCCGCGAGCACCGGCGCCTGGTCGACGACGAGGTCGCGGCGATGCGCGAGGAGGCCCGCGACTTCCGGCTGATCTCCACGGCGCTGTCGCCCGAGAGCCGCGTGCGGACGCGCGCCGAGGAGCAGGAGAAGCTGTCCCAGGGGTCCATCCAGACGATTCACGAGCAGCTGTACTACAACCTGGATCTGCTGCGCGGGTCGCTGGGACTGCAGACCTGCGCGCTGCTCTGGCTCGACGAGGCGGGCGAGCGCCTCAAGGTCAAGGAGCTGTGCACCGAATCGACCCACGTCGTCGAGGGGGCGATCGACGCGGGCGGCGGGGCGCTGGGGGCGATTCTGAAAGAGCTGCGGCCCTTCACGCTGGAGGCCCCGCGCCTGTCGCTGCTCCCGTACTACGCCGGCCCAGCGGAGGTGGGCGCGTTCGTGGGCGTGCCGGTGGTGGAGGGCCGCAGCGCGCGTGGCATCCTGGTCGGTGATCGTGCGGCCGCGCGCAAGTTCGAGCCGGCGGACGTCGCGCTGGTGACGAGCGCCGCCGCGCAGGTGGTGCGGGTCGTCCAGTCGGAGCGCGTCTTCCAGGCCCTGGAGCGATCCAAGCACGAGCACGAGCGCTTCTACAGCGCGTCGGCGGCGCTGAACCGGGCCCTGACGCTGGACGAGGTCTACGACGCCGCGATCGCGGGCGCCCGCGGCGTCTGCGAGTTCGACTTCGCGTGCATCGCCACCTACGAAGCGCGCCGCGGCAGCCACACCATCCGCCGCGTGGTGGGGGAGGGGGCGGACAAGCTGCTCGGGACGTCGCACAAGGACCCGTCGTCGATCGCGTCGATGGTCGCGAAGAACAAGCTCGCGCTGCCGGCGGGCGGCGACTGGCACGAACGCGACGTGCCGGTCTTCTCGCACCCGATGCGGATCAAGGACTACGAATCGCTGCTGGTCGTGCCGCT
>DATFXS010000502.1:0-2803 GCA_035315605.1 Polyangia bacterium | reverse complement strand
GGCGCTGACGATCTCGACGGGGTTCGTCGTCGACGACGCCATCGTCGTCACCGAGAACATCGCGCGCCTCGTCGAGGAGGGGAAGACGCCGCTCGCGGCGGCGCTGGAGGGCGCGCGGCAGATCGGGTTCACCATCATCTCGATCACGGTGTCGCTGATCGCGGTCTTCATCCCGATCCTGTTCATGGGCGGCATCGTGGGCCGCCTGTTCCGTGAGTTCGCCGTGACGCTCTCCGTGGCGGTCGGCATCTCGGCGCTGGTGTCGCTGACGCTGACGCCGACGATGGCGGGGCGTCTGCTGCGACTGCGCGCCGAGGAGCGCCCCGGACCCGTACAGCGCGCGAGTGAACGGTTTTTCGCCAGCCTGACACGGGGCTACGACCGCGCGCTCACCTGGACGCTGGATCACTCGCCGATCATGGCGGTGCTGACGATCGCCACGCTAGGGCTGACGATCGTCCTCGCCATCGTCGTCCCGAAGGGGCTGTTCCCGCAGCAGGACACGGGCCTCATCTCCGGGTTCTCCGAGGCGGCGCAGGACATCTCGTCATCGGCGATGCAGCACGCGCAAACGCTGGTCAACAAGGTGGTCCACGCCGACCCCGACGTCGAGCACACGCTGTCGTTCGTCGGCGGCGGGCAGAACGCCGGCAACACCGGCACGGTGTTCGTGGCGCTCAAGCCCCACGACAAGCGCAAGAGCACGGCCGATCAGATCGTCGGCCGCCTGCGCCCGAAGCTGTCGACCGTCCCCGGCATCACGCTGTTCCTGCAGGCGGTGCAGGACATGCGCGTCGGGGGGCGGGCCTCGCGCACGCAGTACCAGTACGCGCTGCAGGACGCCGATCTCGAAGAGCTGGCCACCTGGTCACCCAAGGTCCTCGACAAGCTGCGCAAGCTGCCCGAGCTGCGCGACGTCAACACCGACCAGCAGACCGCCGGCATGCAGGTGGACGTCACCGTCGACCGCGACAGCGCCGCGCGCCTCGGCGTCACGGCGCAGAACATCGACGATACGCTGTACGACGCCTTTGGCCAGCGTCAGATCGCGACGTCGTTCTCGGCGCTGAACTACTACCGGGTCGTGCTGGAGGCGACACCGGCGCAGCTGGCCAGCCCCGACCAGCTTTCGCACGTCTACGTACGCGCCTCGAACGGGACCATCGTGCCCCTGTCCAGCATCGCCCGCTTCGGGATCTCGCCGACCCCGCTGTCGATCAACCACCAGGGCCAGCTCCCCGCGACGACGCTGTCGTTCAACCTGGCGCCGAACGTTGCGCTCGGCCAGGCGGTGGCGGCGATCAATGCGGCCGAGCGCCAGATCGGCTTGCCCGCCACGGTCCATGCCAGCTTCCAGGGAACCGCGCAGGCGTTCGGCGCGTCGCTCGGCAGCGAGCCGTGGCTGATCCTGGCGGCGCTGTTCACGGTCTACTGCGTGCTCGGCATCCTGTACGAGAGCCTGGTCCACCCGATCACGATCATCTCGACGCTGCCGTCAGCGGCGCTCGGCGCGCTGATCGCGCTGATCGTGCTGAAGGTCGAGTTCAGCATCATCGCGCTCATCGGCGTGATTCTGCTGCTCGGCATCGTCAAGAAGAACGCGATCATGATGATCGACTTCGCGCTCGAGGCCGAGCGCAATGAAGGGCTGGACCCGAAGACGGCGATCCACCGGGCCGCCCTCCTCCGCTTCCGGCCCATCCTGATGACGACGCTGGCGGCGCTGTTCGGCGCGCTGCCGATGGCGATCGGCCTGGGCGCCGGGTCGGAGCTGCGCCGGCCGCTCGGCATCAGCATCGTCGGCGGCCTCTGCGTGTCGCAGATCCTGAACCTGTTCTCGACGCCGGTGATCTACCTCTACCTCGACCGGCTGCGCCGCGATCGCGCCGTGGTCTACCGCAGGGTCGAGGCGTAGAGGGCCAGCAGCGCCTCGAAATGGCGCTCGGCCCCCTCCGGGCTGTGCACCGGCGTGTCCGAGGGGACCCAGCCGTGGCGCATGCCCGCGTAGGTCTCGATGCGGTGATCGACGGCGGCCGCCGTCAGCGCCTCCTCGAGACGCTGCTTCATGTCGTCGGGGAAATTTTGATCCTGGTCCGCCCCCGCGACGTAGATCTTCACGTCGCGCATCTTCGGCGCCAGCAGGTGCGGGCTGTCGGGCGCGTCGGTCGCCAGGCCGCCGGGGTGGAACGACGCGGACGCCGCGATCCGATCCGGGAACGTCCCGGCCGCCATCAGCGAGAACCGGCCGCCCATGCAGTAGCCGGTCACGCCGACCCGCCCCGGACGCGCGTCGGCCTGCGCGCCCAGGAAATCGAGGAACGCGCCGGTGTCGTGCATGATGCTGGCGGCGGCCGGCATCTGGACGATCTTGCGGAAGGCCTCGCGCACCGCCGGATCGGAGAACAGCAACTTCGGCTCTGGCGGCTCGTAGGGCCCGGCCCGGTAGAAGAGATCCGGCAGCAGAACGATGTAGCCTGCGTCGGCGATTCGCTGGGCGATCGGGAACAGCGCCGGCCGCATGCCGATGCCGTCCATGTACATGAGGACGCCCGGCCACGGTCCGGCGCTGACGTCGGGGCGGAACAAGGACGCCGGGCAGCTGCCGTCGGACGTCGCGATGGTCACGGCTGTTCTCGACATGCCGCCAGTGTACCGGCGATCGGCTAGATTGTCGGCGCGAGATGCGCCTTCGAACAGGTCTGGCTCTTCCGTTTGGGGTTCTGCTCGCCTGTTCGCCCGGCCTCGGCTGCCGTCCGGCATCGCCGGCGGAGCGGCTCGCGCGCGAGATCGCCGGCGCGTACCC
>DATFXS010000501.1:0-7393 GCA_035315605.1 Polyangia bacterium | reverse complement strand
TCCAGCTTCGATCGCCCCATGACCCAGATCTTGTCCAGGCGAACGTCCAGCTGATAAAAGGCCGGCAGCCGGGTCGCGTTGTGGTCCCCGAACACAGGCTGGTAGTCGTCAGCCTGGACCACGTAGAAGGCGTCGATGACGGGCGTCCGCGGCGAGCCCGTCGTGTAGCGAAAGCGGGTGCCCCCTTCGACGCCGTGACCGAACTGGTAGCTGGCGATCGCCGTCAGGACGTGGGTCTGATCGAAGTCGAACAACCGCCAGTCCTGCCCGGGGTGATCGCGGCGCTCGCTCCGGATCAGCGAGTAGCTCAGCCACCCGAAGAAGCCGTGGACCAGCTCCTGCCGCAGCAAGGCCTGGCCGCCGTAGACCCGGCCGACAGCATCCTGGGTCAGCGCCTGGGCGAGCGGTGGTGAAGAGAGCAGGCTGCGGGAGACCAGGTCGTAGAGGTACTTGTAAAAGCCGATCGCCTCGATGCTGAGCGTCGGCGTCAGCTTGAAATTTCCGCCGCCGGATACGTGGACCGCGCGCGACATGTTTACGGTCGGATTGCCGAACACGGCGCTCATGTCCTCGGGGTCGGGAGGCTGGCCGTAGATGCCGGTGCCGGCGGTCAGCGTGAAGCGCTTGGTCGCGCGGAAGACCGCCGCCAGGCGCGGGTTCGGCGCCCAGTCGAGCCAGCCGGGGCCGGGGTTGTTGGGAATGTCGTAGCGCGAGAAGCCGAGCGGCGCCGACATCTCGCTGTGCGGAAACAGCGCGCTGCCGATGATCAGCGTCGGCTCCAGGCGCAGGCCGGGGATCAGCGTCAGCTTTCCGACCACCACCTCGGCGGTGATGAACGGCGCGGTGTCGATCAGGGTGACGTCCCACCTGTCGGCGGCCACGTCGCCGGTGGGCGGTTGCCCGAACACGATGATGTCGCCTTCGCGCGCCGGCAGGTTGACGGAGCCGACGCGATCGGCCGAGATCGACCGTACCTGCAGGTCGAGCCCGAACGAAACGGTCGTGTTGCTGGCGACGCGCCGGCGGAACGACCCCCGCAGCCCGTACTGCCAGGTGGTCGTCTTCAGGTGGATGCCGACGCCGAGGGTGCCGAATTTCTCGTCGTCCGCGTTCGTGTCGTAGCCGATGGACGGCGTCAGCACGAAGCTGGCGCCGTCAGGCAGGACGCGCGCATAGCGCATGATGAGGCGCTTGTACGACGCGTCGGTGTTCTGCGTCCGCCGCTCCGCGGGATCGACCGACGGGACCGTGCGCTGGAGGTGGTCGTCGGATCCCAGCAGGGTGACCGCCATCTCCTCGTCCTGACCCATCGCCCAGGTCATGCGCGCCTGGTAGTCGTCGTAGCGGGGGATCGGCACGAAGTCGCCGACGTCGGAGGATGTGAAGACCGGGAGCAGCTTGTCGAGGTAGCTGATTCGGCCGGCGGCGGCGAGGCGCAGGCGCGGGTTGACGACCCCGGACAGCATCGCCGACGTGTCCATCACGTCGGCGGCGACGTAGCCGTGCACGCCCTCGCGCGCGAGCGGCGCCAGCTCGATCCGGACCAGGCCGCCCAGCCCGCGCCCGTACTCCGCGCCGTACGATCCGGGCGACAGATCGATCGAACGGACCAGGTCGGCGTTGATGGTCGAGCGAAGGCCGCCCACGTGATAGAGGGACGGGATCTCGACGCCGTCCACGTTGACGACGGTCTCCTTGGGCGACGATCCCCAGACGATCAGCTGCCCGGAGCCGAAGGCGGCGCGCGCCACGCCGGGCAGGTTCTGGACCACCTTCAGCGTGTCGCCCTGCGTGCCGGGGACGAGGCGCGCTTCTTCGGTCTTGATGCGCGTCTCGACCGCTTCCTTCTTGATGCGCGGCGCGCGCACGATGATGCTGATGCCGCCCTCCTCGTCCTCCCGCTCCTCGATCATGTATTTGACGGTGCGGCGTTTGCCCTTGGCGATGATCTCGTCGGTCACCACCGTGACAAACCGGGGGTGCGACAGCTCGACCTTGTGCGGCCCCTCGGGGACGTCGATGAAGGCGAATTTGCCGTCCTCGTTTGTCGTCCCGGAGATGCCGCCCAGATCCAGCAGCTTCACCGTGACGCCCGGGAGCGGCTTCTTCTTGAAGCGCTCCATGATGACGCCGTCGAAGTTGATCTGCGGCGCCGCCTTCACGATCTCTTCCTTGATGACGAAGTCGTACTTGTAAGTGATCTTCACGGGGGCCGGCTGGTTGTCGATCTCGGCCGGCTCGAACACGAACTGCTTCACGGCGGTGATGGCGGCGGCGTCGAAGTCGGCGCCGCCCGAGCCGACGACCTCGACCTCACCGACCTTGCCCTCTGCGTCGATCTCGATCGACAGCGTGACGGACGCCGTGACGCCCGCGTCGTGCTTGTCCTTCGGGTACACGGCTTCGACGAACTTGATCAGCTTCGGCGCCTTGGTGATTTGCGGCTCGTCGGCCGCGGCGGCGCGCGGACGCAGCAGCGTGCAGATCGCCAGCGCAAGAACGAGAAGGGCGCGGGCGGATCTCATCCGATCAATCGGCCAGCTCGAAACGGGCTCTGACAGGGAATGTGCCCCCGTCGATCGGCTTCCCGCACGCCATAGCCGGCTTGAACCGCCACCTCATCAGCGCCGCCTTGAGCGCGGCGTCGAACCCCGGATCGATGCTGGTCAGGATCTGGACCTCGGCGACTTCGCCGCTGGCGCTGATGATGAGGCGCGCCTTGAACGGCCCCTCGATCCCGTCCTGCTGTGCCTGGGGATAGATGCTGTAACTGATTTCCGTCGTCACAATCGGGACTGGCTTGGTCGGCTCCTCGTTGCACGGAGCCTCACCGGCGGCCCCGGCGCCCAGCTCTTCGCGTGCGCGCTGCGTGCGCTTCTCCGAGATCGAAGAGGCGACCTTGACCGCGGCAGGCCCAGACTTCGCGGCCGCCTTCTCCTTGGCCGACGCCGCGCCTTGCAGGCCGATGCCGGGCCCGATGTCCTCGTTGCTCATGGTCAGGTTGGTGGCGACCGGCGCGGCGGCGGCCTTCACGGGCGTCACCGTCTCCGCCTTGGGGAGCGCCGCCACCACCTTCGGCGCGGCCCGGTGCACGGGCGGCGGCGGTGGCTTCGGCTTGTCCGCCTTCTTCTTTTCGCCCGTGACCGCGACCGAGATCGTCTTCTTCTTGGCGATGCGGCTCTCTTGCGCAGAGATCAGGCCGACCGCCAGCCCGGCGTGGATCGCCGCGGAGAGCAGGACGGTCGTCGTTCGCATGCGTTCACTCGCCGCTTTGTTGCACGTTGATCGCGAACTTCGTGACGCCCGCGAGCTTGGCCAAATCGAGGACGTGCACGACGTGGCCGTGCATGACCTCCTTGTCCGCGCTCACCACCAGGCTCATGTCCGCGTCGGCCTCGACCGCGTCTTTCAGCTTGCCGGCCAGCTCCGACTCGGGGATCGCCTCCTCGTTCCAGCGCAGGCTGCCGTTCTTCAGGATCTCGACCTTGGTCGGCTTCTCCGCGGTGCCGTCGGTCGACTTCGCGCGCGGCAGCTGCACCTTCAGCGTCTGCGCGACGATATACGTCGACGCCACCATCAGGATGACCAGCAGCACCAGCACCACGTCGACCAGCGGGGTGACGTTGATGGCGGCGATCGTCTTGGCGCGGCCGCCTCCGCCCATTGTCCCGGCCATGGCTCAGGCCTCCATCTCGACGGTGCGGCCGGGGTGTTCGACCTCGCGCGCGTCGCGCTTGACGCCGTTCACCCGGGGCGACCCCTTCATCGACGCGATCAGGACGTTGCCCAGCGCCGCCGCGTGCTCCTCGATCTCGGAGCCCTTCTTCTGGAACATGTTGTAGAAGACGACGGCCGGAATGGCGACCAGGATGCCGATCGCGGTGGCGAGCAGCGCCTCGGCGATGCCGGACATGACGTTGCCCATCGCGCCCATCTGGTTGCCGCCCAGCTCCCGGAACGCCGTCACGATGCCGAGCACCGTGCCGAACAGACCGATGAACGGGGCGTTGTTGCCGAGCGTGCCGAGGAACAGCAGGCCCGACTCGAACTTCTTCCGGCGCAGCCGGGTCGCCTTGACCAGGATCTGCTCGACCGCCTCCGGGCCGCTGTCGTACCAGGCGAGCGCCTCGGTGAGAATCTCTGCCTCGACAGAGGGGCTGGCCTTGAGCAGCTTGCGGACCGCGCCCAGATCGCCCGCCGCCAGCATCCGTCGCAGCTCTTCCGACAGCGCGTCCAGATCGTCCTTCCGCTTCCGGAAGTACCACCAGCGCTCGATGATGATGCCGATCGACAGCACCGACAGCCCCATCAGCAGGTAAAGGATGATCCGCGCGATGACCGGCGCGACGAACACCAGTTTTTGCATCAAAACGTTCGAATTCATTTCTGACCTCCCATTCAAGGCACCATGAACGTGAACGCCAGGGTACCGGTCGCCGGCCCATGGCTACCTTGCGTGTCGATGTCGGTGGCTTGGCCGTAGGCCTCGCCAAGCAGAGTGCTCCCGTTCGCAACCGCGTAGACGTGCCAGCGCGCCGTCACCTGGCCGCACAGCGAGGCGGCGTCGACGCGCACCTCGTAGGTCCCTGACGGCGCCGCCTTCGGCGACGGGGGCGCCGTCTGGAAGACGACGTCCTCCTGATAGAGGCTGTCCTGCTGGTTGTCCTGCTGGATGCCGCCGATCACGCAGTTGGCGTTCGTGTCGAAGTCCAGCTGGCCGACGCCCATCACGTCGGAATCCATGTAAGGCGGATCGGCAGGCCCCAGCGTCGGAAGCGCGACCCGGTGCTTGGTCCAGACGTCGATTGGCGAGGCGGGGTTGGTCGTATTGGGGACCCGGACCTTGAGGTCGAGATTCGACGGGCTGTCCCACACCAGCGTGATGACCAGCGGCTGACCGTCGAGGGAGATCCCGAGCGGGTTGGCCAGCACCTTGATCTTGATCGGCTGCGACAGCGACGGTCCGACCTGCCCCTGCGCGTCGACGGCCCGGAAGATGATCATCCGGTCGGGTGGATCCAGCGGCAAGAACGGCGACACCGAGAACCGCGTCGAGAAGTCGAACACGTTCCCTCCCGGGAACTCCGAATCGGGGAGCCCGGTCGGCGCGATCCAGTGGCCGATGTCGCCGTCGAGCCCGATCAGGACGGCGGTCGATCCAATCGCGCTGCCGGTCAGGGTGCGATCGATCGCCCCGGGGTAGACGATGGTGTTGGCGATGTTGATCCCCTGCATGGTCGGCGTGTCCGCAGCCGCCTCTGTGCCGAGCGTGCCCGGCACGTACTGCACACCGGTGCCCGACACGCGCAGCAACGCGTTCACGCCCGTATCGGAGCTCGCGTTCGAGCAGGCGGCTGCACCCGCCGCAGCGAGCGCGAGCAGGACGTGGCGACGGATCGAACCGGCGCGCATCAGAAGACCACCTGTCCGCGGACGACGACCGTGTCGCTGGCGAGGTTCTGCGGGTTGCCCGAGGCGTCGCGCCCGTTGCTGTTGGTGTTGTGATCGTATTCAGCGGTCAGGCGGACCGGGCCGAGCAGGGCGCCGGCCACGAGCGCCAGCGTCTTGTACGAGAAGCTGGTCGGCACCAGCGGCTTCGCTGCATCAGCCGAGTCGCGGTCCGGGTCGTAGTAGTCCCAGCGGACGCCGGCGATCAAGTTGGGGCCGATCTCCTGGGTCAACGCGACGTAGCCACCCAGCTCGCGCATGTCGCGCGACAGCGTGCCGTACGGGTCGGCGGGCAGGATCCCGCGATCCAGATCCTGCGCGAGGTAGAGCTCGCCGTAAAGCAGCGTCGTGCCGAGGGGCGTCAGCAGCCCGAGCCGCAGATCGGCGCCGTAGCCGAAGCGGATGAAATTTCGCGACGGCGTCGCTGCCGTTCCGGCGGCACCGATGATCTCTCCCGCATCGACCTGGCCGTTCTGGTTGCGATCGTTCCACTGTACGGTCGTCTTCGTGGCCGGCGTTCCGGGGTGAAACCCCTTGCCCGAGAGCGCAGAGACGCCCGCGGCGATGAAGAGGTTGTCGGTGATCGGCGTGTCGACGCCGACGCGCCCGGTGACGTCCTTGGCGGCGTTCGGGTCGCGGCCGGGCCAGGTCTTCTCGCCCAGCGGCTCGCCGTTCTGGACGGCGACCGCATAGCGGGCGAACCGCCAGCTCCCCGAAAAGCGGACGCCGAGGTCGTACTCGCCCGGAAACAGCGCGCGCTCGGCGGTCGACCGCTCCATGAACAACCGGTCTTTATCGCTCTGGAGGACCTCGTAGCCGAACGGGATCTTGAAGAGGCCGATCGTCAGCATGGCGACCGTCGGCTCGCCCGGGTCGCTCGCGATCTTGGCGGACGCCTCGGCGTTGATGACGCGCGCGGTGGCGCCGTTGACGGTGTTGCCGTCGAACTCCAGCACGCCCGCCGCCCAGTCGCGCTCGATCGACGCCTTCAGGCGGGCGCGGCGGATCAGGAACCGCTGGTCGTTCAGCAGGTTGCCGTTGCTCTGATTGAGGTCGTCGTGCGAGGCCTGGTTCCAGAGGTTGCCGTCCGCCTGGACGTAGCCGGTGAAACGGAGCGCCTGCTCGGCGGCGAGGCGCGCCTTGTCGGCCTTCTCCTGGAGGACGACGATCTCTTCGGCACGCTGCTCGCGTTCGGCGCCCAGTTCGGCCGAGATCTCTTCGTTGGCCGCCTTCTGCGCCTCAGTCGCCTCGCGCAGGGCCTTGATCTCGGTGCGCAGCGCTTCCACTTCGGCCGCCGTGGCCGTCGGTTCGGCCGGCTCGGGCGGTGGGGGCGGCGGCGCCGGCCCTTCCGGCTGCGGAAGCGCGGCCGGGGCTTTTGCCCCGGCCGCTTTCCCTTCGGCCGCTGTCGCCTTCGTCCCCGCCGCCTTCCCCTCCGCCGACTTCGCTTCAGCGGCCTTCGATTTTCCTTCTGACGGCTTTCCTTCCTGTGCCGCCGCCGGCGGGGCGGTCAGAAGCCACGCCGCGACAGCAAGACAGCCGCTCCATCGCACGATCCGAATGACGCCCAGATGCTGCCGCCTAGCTAACCCTCCAGCGAAACCGTGCGACGAAGCGTTGTGATCGAACAAAGAACCTCCAACCGGTCCAGGAATGAGTGCGCAACGTTCGCCGCACGATTTTGAATTGCGGAGTTTCGGGCCCTTACATCTTGCAGGTGTTGTAGTCGACGGCCGGCGTGAACGTCACCGTCTGACCGACGCTGTCCGTCGGCAGGTTGATGATGCAGTTGTTGATCATCGCCGCCGTGCTGAGGGTCCCGCACTCGGCGATCGTGCTCGGCGCCCCGCCGGTGCCGCTGCCACCCGTGCCACTGCCGCCGGTGCCGCCGGCGCTGCCGCCGGTGCCGCCCGTGCCGCCGCCCGTGCCGCCGGCGCTGCCGCCAGTA
>DATFXS010000500.1:0-4497 GCA_035315605.1 Polyangia bacterium | reverse complement strand
AACGCGTGCGCGCGCGCCCTCGATCGCTCCCAGGTGATCAGGGAGGGCACGAAGACGGCGAGCCCGATCACCGTCTCGGCGATGCCCGCCGCACCCACCAGACCGCTCAACCCGTTGGGCCCACCGTTCTTCGCGGCGCTGCTTCGCTCGATCAGCAGCCAGGACCCGAACGTCAGCAAGCCGGCGCCGGCATAGCAGCCGCCGATCAGGGCCATGACGTTTCCGGGGTGGTCGATGCTCGCCACCCGATACTGACCGAGCAAGACGATGTTCCCGCTCGGCCCGCGCAGGTGCAGCGCCGCCGCGTCCGAGCTTTCGATCTCCGCTTCGACCGGCGACCCATCGGTGCGGTGCACAGTCGCCGTCGTCGCGCAGCCGAGCGTGAGCGCCAGAGCGACGGCCATCACGTTCTGCATTTGTCGACCGTCGAGATGCAAGCCTCACGCCCGCGCGATCGGCCGACCGATCGCGCATCGTCAGCGTCGCCGCCACGACACAAATGTCAGCCCAGCCGGCCGGCGTACGGCGGCGCGACGGTGAGTTGGGTGCTAACGTCGAGCGCGTTGCGGATCGCGCTCGCGTTTCTGGTCGCCTGTTCGTTGCTGTCCGCCACGGCCGCGCGGGCGCAGCAACCACTCGTGACGCCAGCAGAGATAGACAAGGCTTGCGATGCTACCGAGAGGCGCGCTGCAAAGCACAAGGACCACGCTTGGATCTTCGGGGAAGTGGCCGACGAACCACACGCCCTGGCCAGCTGGCGCACCTTCTCGTCGACCAGCGCGCTCGAGCACGCGACGCCCGACGGACCGCCGGAATCGCAGGCGTTCGTCTCTTCGCCAGCAGGCGGCCTGGTCTTCGTCGAGCTCTTCCTGACGAGCCCGTCCGGCGACTGGGCGCAGTTCGCCGACCTCTGCTACCGGCCCGACGGAACGCTGGCGCGTGCGGTCGACACGCTGAACACCTTTCACGGCGATGATGACGACGGCCCCGGCGTCAGCCGCGTTCACACGACCCACTTCGACGTCGGGGGGAAGATCGTCAGCAAGCGTTCGAAGCTGCTCGATTTGCAGACACGCAAGCCCGTGAAGCGCTCCTTCATGGACCAGAAGGACCGTATCTTCCTTCGCGTAAAAGACCTGCCCTTCAGCGACCTGCTCTCGATGTCGGCGCAGTAGCGTAGAATTCGTGCCGCGGAGAAACCGATGATGAAGAGGCGGTTGACGATCGTGGGGCTGGCGCTGGTCGGCGCGCTGGCGTTCGTGAGGTGGGTGGGCGAAGGAGCCGACAACGCGCCATCCGATCCGAAACTGGTTGTGGATCGCATCTGGGTCGATCAACTGGCGACGAAGCCCAGGGACGTGATGAACGTGTTCGTCGCGATCACGCAGCAGCCCGTTGGTATCTTCCAATCCACGACCCAATGGAAGGGTAGCTACGAGATCTTCCACTACAGCGCCAGCGGCAACGAGCTGCGGATCGTCTATCCCCAGACGGACGAAAAGGAGAAGGTCAATGCGCGCGCCTGGAAGTGCAACCAGGGCGACATGGACTACTGCCTCGAGCTGACCGGCGCGAGCCGCGGCGTGAAGCGCTACCAATCGCAGCGCGGCTGGGAGATCGATGGCCTCGCGCGCCCCGAACAGATCCTCGACCGGATCGCGTCCGTCGTCCCGCGCGCGAAGTAGACCGCCGCCCGTCGTCAGGGGCAGGTCACGGCCGCCAGGTCGATCTGATAGATGTGGACGCCGCTCGCGGCGAAGTCGTCCATGAATCGGCCCGTCGCAACGTCGATGGTCCGTGCCTCGCCGACGACGGTCGCGGTGGCGGGGCCGGTCAGATTCGTGATCTGAAACGTCGCGGTCGCCGTCCCCGCCCGCGAAATGGCGGCGAAGATGTACAGCACCTGGCCCTGCGCCTTCACCATCACGTCGACGGGCGCGGCGCTGTTCGAACTGCTGGCGGTGACGACGCCCGGCAGGTTCGCGCTGTTGAGCTCGGGCGCCAGCGACTTCACCTGCGTGTTCAAGTTGGCGACCGCGCTGATCATCGTCGGGTCCGCGAAGATCCCGTCCTCGCGGAACGACGGTTGCCAGGTGTCGGCGAAGTAGGTGACGCCGTTGGCGCCGTGGATCAGGGCCAGCCAGACCTCGGATCGAACCTGCGCGGGGGTCGGCCCCGACGTGGTGCCGGCGGCGATGGTCGTCGTCTCGAAGTCGGTCCAGACGGCCTGGCCGCGGTTCGACCACCCGTGCAGCCGATCGACGCCGAACGCGTTCAGCCAGAATTGCCCGCACGTCACCTTCTCGTTCGCGTCGCCGCCGCAGTTGTTGTACGGGTAGATGTCGAAGGCGACGATGTCGGCGGCGGGCACGTACTGCGATTCGGGCGGCGCGTTGCTGCCGCGGCCTTCCCAGCCGTCGTAGGCGACCCCCTGACCCAGGCCGAGGTAGATCGGCCGCGTCGGATCGGCCGCCTTGTAGGTGTTGTATTGCGCGACCAGAGTGGCGGGCGCGACCGGCGGGCCGTAGCCGCCCATGCCGTTGTCCTGCGCGTTGTCCGGCTCGTCGGGCGTCATCCACCAGCCGACGATGGTCGGATCGTCGATGTTGGCGAGGCCGACGGAATCCTGGCCGACGATCGCGTAGATGCCGTGGCTCTTCAGCGCGGCGAGATCGGCGGCCGCGAGCATGTCCGTCCCGGCGTTGTTGCCGATGTAGATGTTGATGCCGAGGCCGGCCATCTCCGAGGCGTGCCAGGAACCCTGCAGCCAGACCGCGATCGGAAAGAAATTCGGATCGGTCGGCACCCCGCGCGACCAGGCGGCGTACGGACTGGTCCACTGAATCGCGGGAAGCGTCGGCGCGCACGCGTTGCTGCCACCCGAGCCGGCGCCTGCGCTTCCCGCGTTTCCGCCGCGCCCGCCCGCGCCGCCGAGGCCGACGGTTCCGCCGCCGCCCGCAGTGCCGCTGGTGCCCGCGGCTCCACCCGTGGCCGCGTTGCCGCCCGTGCCCGATCCTGCATCCGCGGCCATGCCGCTCTTACCCGTACAGCCCACCGCGGCCGCGAGCGCTGCGGCTGCGGCCGCGCGCGCGATCACCAGGCAGACCGTGCGTGGCAGGGTTCGCACCCCACGATCTTACGCCCGCGCCAGTTTCGTCCGCGCGCAAATCAACGCGACGCGCGTGGGAGAATCTGCGACACGTCGTCGTCGCGGCCGTCGCTCACGCGTTCGCGCCGAGCAGCGCCTGATACACCGACAGATCGCCGGCGCTGAAGCAGACGAAGCGAATCAACGCGATCGGCGTCGCTGCTGCTGCGTGGCCGCGGACAACGTCGACGGCGATGCGCGCCGCCTCATCGATCGGATAGCCGTAGGCGCCGGTGCTGATCGACGGGAACGCGATCGAGCCGAGACCGTGCGCGACCGCCAGCGCGAGCGAGCTCTCGTAGCACCCGCGCAGAAGGTCCGCCTCGCGGCGCTTGCCGTCCCGCCAGCGCGGACCGACGGTGTGGATCACGTGGCGCGCGACCAGCTGGAATCCGGGCGTGATGCGCGCCTCGCCGGTCGGGCAGCCGCCGATCTTCCGGCACGCCTCCAGCAGCTCGCGTCCGGCGGCGCGATGGATCGCGCCGTCCACGCCGCCGCCGCCCAGCAGGCTGGTGTTGGCGGCGTTGACGATCGCGTCGACGTCCTGCTTCGTGATGTCGCCCTGCACCACTTCGATGACGGTCGTGCCCATGCTCGGCCTCCGATACTAACCTTTCGGACGCGGCGGATACCGGCCCGTCGCGCCCGCACATGGCCTGATCGCCGGCTCGTGACTAACATTGAGGTCGAGATGAGCGCGACCACGCCTGACCCCTGCACGCCGAACATCTCGGCCGCTGGCCGCCGCCGCCGCCGGCGCTTCGGCTTGCAATTCGCCGGGCTCTCGGTGGCGGCCACGGGCGCGGGGCTGATCTTCCAGGCGCCGTGGGCCGCGCGCGCGGCGGTGTTCTTCCCCGCCGCCATCTCCGCGATCGGTTACCTGCAGGCGAACCGCAACACCTGCGTGATGCGCGCCCGCCAGGGGACGCTCGAGCACGACGACTTCAGCACCGAGCCCGCGCCGGCCGTCGACGTCGCGGCGAGCCGGCAGGTCGCGAAATCCATCTACCGCGACGCCGTGCTCGTCGGCGTCGCCGCGGCCGCGATCGCCGTCGCCACTGCCCTGATCCGCTGACGCGCGCGGTTCACGCTATGCTCCCGCCGTGAAGGTCCGCGCGCTGCTCCCCCGGCTGTCGATCGTCGTCGCGGCGGTGGTGATCGTCTGCGCGCTGCAGGCGCTGTCCAGCCCGGCCGCGATCCTCGACGGCGGCTTCGTGAGCGGTGAGCCGGACGCCTCGCTGGCGCCCGCGACCAATTCGCCTGATAACACCATGTCGTCGCGCGCCGAGCGCCGCCGGGTCAGGCGGTTGAAGCGGCTCGGGGGAGCGCAGACGCCGGAGACCGACGGA
>DATFXS010000499.1:0-5469 GCA_035315605.1 Polyangia bacterium | reverse complement strand
ATCTACCTCGAAGGCCTCGGCACCGTGACCGCCTACAAGACCGTGAACGTCCATGCCCAGGTCGGCGGCCGGCTGGACAAGGTGATGTTCCGCGAGGGCCAGGCGGTCAAGCAGGGCGAGGTGCTGGCCCAGATCGATCCGCGGCCGTTCAACATCGCCCTGCACCAGGCGGAGGCGGCCCTCGAGCGCGACGAGGCGCAGCTGGCGGGCGCGAAGCGCAACCTGGAACGGTTCATCGGCGTCGGGGCGCAGCACCTGATCCCGCAGCAGCAGGTCGACGACCAGCGCGCGCTGGTCGATCAGCTGACCGGCACCGTCGCCGCGGACAAGGCGCAGATCGAGAACGCGCGCCTGCAGCTCGACTACGCGCGGATCACGTCCCCGATCAGCGGCGTCACCGGGGTGCGCCAGGTCGATCCCGGCAACCTCGTCAGCACCACCGACGCGAACGGCATCGTCGTGGTGACGCAGATGGATCCGATCGCGGTGCTGTTCACGCTGCCCCAGGACGATCTGCCCGACGTCTCGCGCGAGGAGGCCAAGGGGACGCTGAAGGTCGAGGCGCGCAGCCGCGACGGCGGACAGCTGCTGGCAACCGGCGATTTGGGCCTCATCGACAACCTGATCAACCAGGGGACGGCGACCATGCGTCTCAAGGCGATCTTCCCGAATCCGGACCGGCTGCTCTGGCCCAACCAGTTCGTCAAGGCGCGGCTGCGCCTGATGGTGCGCGCCGGCGCGACGGTGATTCCGGCGGTGGCCGTGCAGCGCGGGCCGCAGGGCGCGTTCGTCTACGTCGCCGGCGACGACGGCCGCGCCGCGATCCGCAACGTCACCGTCGAGCGCATCGAAGGCGAGGACGCGATCGTGGCGAAGGGCGTCGAGCCCGGGGACAAGGTCGTCAGCGAGGGGCAGAACCAGCTGCGCCCCGGCGCGCGCGTTCAGCTTCGCCCGGCCCCGGAGGCCGAGGGGCACGGCGGCGGTGGCGGCAAGCCGCGGCGACCCGCGGATGCGGGCCGGACCGGCGGCGGGCAGGGACCGTGAACGTCTCGGAGCCGTTCATCCGGCGTCCGGTCGGGACGTCGCTATTGATGATCGGCGTGCTCGCGGGGGGCCTGATCGGGTACCGCCAGCTGGCGGTGTCGGCCTTGCCGCAGGTCGATTACCCGACCATCGTCGTGTCGACGATCCTGCCGGGCGCCAGCGCGGACACCATGGTCTCGGCGGTGACGACGCCGCTGGAGCGCCAGCTGGGGCAGATCCCGTCGCTGGCCAGCCTGACGTCGGTGTCCAGCGCGGCCAGCTCGCAGATCACGCTGCAGTTCACGCTCGATCGCGACATCGACTCCGCCCAGCAGGACGTGCAGGCCGCCATCAACGCGGCGTCCAACCTGCTGCCGCGCACGCTGCCGACGCCGCCCACCTACAGCAAGAGCAACCCCGCCGACGTTCCGGTGATCTCGCTGGCGGTCAGCTCGCAGACGACACCCCTGCCCCAGGTCGACGACTACGCCGATTCGATCCTGGCGCAGAGGCTGTCGCAGGTGTCGGGCGTCGGGCTGGTGACGCTGAACGGCGGCCAGCGGCCGGCCGTGCGCGTGCAGGTCGATCCGGTGGCGCTGGCGGGACGGGGCCTCGGCCTCGAAGAGGTGCGGGCGGCGCTGGTGGCGGCGAACGTCAACCAGCCGAAGGGGAACCTGGACGGGCCGCGCCAGAACTATCTGGTCGCCGCCAACGACCAGCTGCCGAGCGCCGCCGGCTACAAGCCGCTGATCATCACCTACCAGAACGGCGCGGCGGTGCGGCTGACCGACTTCGCCAAGGTGCTGGACGGCGTCGAGAACGCGCAGCTGGCCGGCTGGGCGGGCGCGCAGCCGGCCGTGATCCTGAACGTCCAGCGCCAGCCGGGCGCCAACCTGATCGAGGTCGCCGACCGCGTGAAGGCGCTGCTGCCGGAGCTGGAGGCGTCGCTGCCGCAGGGGATCGAGGTGAAGATCCTGTCCGACCGCACCGAGACCGTGCGGGCGTCGGTGCGCGACGTCGAGTTCACGCTGGTGCTGACGATCCTGCTGGTCGTCGCGGTCATCTATCTGTTCCTGCGCACCATGCGCGCCACGATCATCCCCGGCGTGGCGGTGCCGCTGTCGATCATCGCCACCTTCGGCGTGATGCTGCTGCTCGGGTACAGCCTGAACAACCTGACGCTGATGGCGCTGACGATCTCGACCGGGTTCGTGGTCGACGACGCCATCGTCATGATCGAGAACATCGCCCGCTACATCGAGGGCGGCGATCCACCCTTCCAGGCGGCCTTGAAGGGGTCGAAGCAGATCGGGTTCACGATCGTGTCGCTGACCGTGTCGCTGGTAGCGGTGCTGATCCCCCTGCTTTTCATGGGTGGGGTCATCGGCCGGCTATTCCGCGAATTCGCGGTGACGCTGTCGACGGCGATCGTCGCGTCGGCGCTGATCTCGCTGACGCTGACCGCGATGATGTGCGCGCACATCTTGAAGCACGTGCGGCCGGAGGACGAGGGGCGCGTGGCGCGCGCGTCGGAGCGGGCGTTCACCTGGATGGTCGGCGTCTACGACCGGGGGCTGCGGTGGGTGCTCGACCACCAGCGGCTGACGATGGCCGCCACGTTCGCGACGGTGGTGCTGACGTTCGTGCTGGCGGTGGTGATCCCCAAGGGCCTGTTCCCGCAGCAGGACACGGGGATGCTGCTCGGGATCACCGAGGCCCCGCCCGACGTGTCGTTCGCGGCCATGTCGGAGCGCCAGCAAGCGGTCGCCGACGTGGTCCGCGGCGATCCCGACGTCGACACCGTGTCGTCGTTCATCGGCGCGGACGGCACCAACCCGACGCTCTCCACCGGGCGCCTCGCGATCTCGCTCAAGCCGCGCGAGCGGCGCAAGGCGGACGCCCAGGAGGTCATCGATCGCCTCGGCGCGCGCCTGCGCGAGCTGACCGGAATCACGGTCTACCTGCAGGCGGTGCAGGACCTGCAGATCGAGAGCCGCGTCAGCCGCACCCAGTACCAGTACACGATCGAAGATGCGGACCCGACGGAGCTGGCGGCCTGGGCGCCGCGCGTGCTGGAGCGCCTGCGCGCCCTGCCCCAGCTGGCCGACGTCGCCAGCGATCAGCAGGAGGGCGCGCGCCAGCTGATGCTGGTGATCGATCGCGACAGCGCCGCGCGCCTGGGCATCAGCGCGGCGACGATCGACGACACCCTGTACGACGCCTTCGGGCAGCGGCAGGTGTCGACGATCTTCACGCAGCTGAACCTCTACCGGGTCATCCTCGAGGTCGATCCTGCGTACCAGCTGAATCCTGAGGCGCTGGACCAGATCTTCGTGCGCGGCGCGGCCGGCCAGGCGGTGCCGCTGTCGGCGTTCGCGCACTACGAGCGCGGCCAGACGGCCGTGTCGATCGCCCACGAGGGGCAGTTTCCGGCGGTGACGCTGTCGTTCAACCTGGCGCCCGGCGCGGCGCTGGGCGACGCCGTGCGCGCCGTGCGCGAGGCGGTCGCCGCGCTGGGGGTGCCGCCCGGGCTGCGCGGCGACTTCCAGGGCGCGGCGGCGGCGTTCGGATCGTCGCTGTCGAGCGAGCCGTTCCTGATCCTGGCCGCGATCGTCACCGTCTACATCGTGCTGGGCGTGCTGTACGAGAGCTACATCCACCCGGTGACGATCTTGTCGACGCTGCCGTCGGCGGGCGTCGGCGCGTTCCTGGCCCTGATGGTCTGTCGGCAGGACTTCACCATCATCGCGCTGATCGGCATCGTGCTCTTGATCGGCATCGTCAAAAAGAACGCGATCATGATGATCGACTTCGCGCTGGAAGCCGAGCGCGAGGGGAAGAAGTCTCCGCGCGAGGCCATCCACCAGGCCTGTCTGCTCCGGTTCCGGCCGATCATGATGACGACGATGGCGGCGCTGCTGGGCGGGCTGCCGCTGGCGCTCGGGACCGGCACGGGGGCGGAGCTGCGGCGGCCGCTCGGCATCACGATCGTCGGCGGCCTGCTCCTGTCGCAGGTGCTGACGCTGTTCACGACCCCGGTCATCTACCTCTACATGGAGCGGCTGGCGCAGCGGCTGCGCCGGTGGCGGGCGCGGGCGCCGGCCAATGTCGACGCCGGCGCGGCGGGCGAGGTGCCGTGAACGTCTCCGAGCCGTTCATCCGGCGGCCCATCGCGACGTCGCTGCTGGCGGCGGCGGTGCTGCTGTCGGGGATGGCGGCGTTCCGCATCCTCCCGGTCGCGCCGCTGCCCCGCGTCGACTTCCCGACCATCAACATCAACGCCGCCCTCCCCGGCGCCAGCCCGCAGACGATGGCGTCGTCGGTGGCGACGCCACTCGAACGCCGGTTCGGGCGCATCCCGGGCCTGACCGAGATGACGTCGGTCTCCAGCCTCGGATCGACGTCGATCACGCTGCAGTTCGACCTGGATCGCGACGTGACCGCGGCCGGGCGCGACGTGCAGGCGGCGATCAACGCGGCCGGCGCCGAGCTGCCCGCCAACCTGCCGACCCGGCCGAACTACCGCAAGGTCAACCCCGCGGACTCGCCGATCATGATCCTGGCGCTGCAGTCGGACACGCTGCCGCTCGCGCAGGTGTTCGACGCGGCCAACACTGTCCTCGCCCAGAAGATCTCCCAGGTCGAGGGCGTGGGCCAGGTGTTCGTCGGCGGCGGCCAGCAGCCGGCGGTGCGGGTGCAGGTCGATCAGGAGGTGCTGGCCGGGCGCAACATGACCATGGAGGATCTGCGGAGCGCGATCGCCGGGTCGACCTCCAACCAACCCAAAGGATCGGTCGCGGGCCAGGACGTCCGCTACACGCTGGCGTCGAACAATCAGCTTTTTGGCGCTGCCGCGTACGACCAGCTGGTGATCGACTATCAGAACGGCGCCGCGATCCGCCTCGGCCAGGTGGCCCGCGTGTTCGATGACGTCGAGAACAACCGCCTGGCCGCCTGGATGGACGGCAAGCGCACGATCCTGATGATCATCCGCCGCCAGCCAGGCGCGAACATCCTCGAGACGATCGACGGCGTGAAGGCGGCCCTGCCCCAGCTCAAGCAGGCGATCTCGCCGGCGATCGACATGACGCTCGCGCTGGACCGGACCACCACCATCCGCCAGTCGGTGCACGACGTCGAGTTCACGCTGGTCCTGAGCGTGATCCTCGTGACCGTGGTGGTGTTTTTGTTCCTGCGCAGCGCCCGCGCCACCGCCATCCCGAGCGTGGCCGTCCCGCTGTCGCTGGTCGGCACGTTCGGCGTCATGTACCTGCTCGACTACAGCATCGACAACCTGTCGCTGATGGCGCTGACGATCTCGACGGGGTTCGTCGTCGACGACGCCATCGTCGTCACCGAGAACATCGCGCGCCTCGTCGAGGAGGGGAAGACGCCGCTCGCGGCGGCGCTGGAGGGCGCGCGGCAGATCGGGTTCACCATCATCTC
>DATFXS010000498.1:0-4193 GCA_035315605.1 Polyangia bacterium | reverse complement strand
CCGCCGTGCCGGGAAGGATCTGGCCCACGAGGGCTACGTAGCAATCGCCCCCCGCAAAGTCAAACGACGGACTACAAAAAATGGAACGGCGCGTGCGTCGTTACACTTCGATCAGGATGCGATCCGGATCCTCGACGCACTCCTTGACGCGCACGAGGAACTGGACCGCCTCGCGCCCGTCGATCAGGCGGTGGTCGTAGGAGAGCGCGACGTACATCATCGGCCGCACGACCACCGCGTCGCCGACGACGACGGGCCGTTTCTGGATCGCGTGCAGGCCCAGGATCCCGCTCTGGGGCGGGTTCAGGATCGGCGTCGACAGCAGCGATCCGTAGATGCCGCCGTTCGAGATCGTGAAGGTGCCGCCCTCCAGCTCCTTCATCGTCAGCTTGTTGTCGCGGGCGCGCGCGGCCAGGTCGCCGATCGCCGCCTCGACTTCGGCGAACGACAGGCGATCGGCATCGCGCACGACCGGCACGACCAACCCCTTGCCGCCCCCGACCGCGACGCCGATGTCGTAGTGGTCCTTGTAGATGATGTCGGCGCCGCGCACCTCGCCGTTGACGGCGGGGAAGGCCTTGAGCGCCTCGATGGCCGCCTTCACGAAGAACGACATGAAGCCGAGCTTGATGCCGTGCGCTTTGACGAAGCGGTCCTGGTAGCGCTCGCGCAGCGCGAGCACGTTGGTCATGTCGACCTCGTTGAAGGTGGTCAGGATCGCGGCGTTCTGCTGGGCCTCGACGAGGCGGCGCGCCACCGTCCGCCGCAACGGCGACATCGGCACGACGCGCTCGCGCGCGGCGTCGACCGCGGGCGGCGGGCGCGGCGCGGGCGGCGGCGGAAGCTGGGGCGCATCGGGGAGTGGCGGCGGCGGCGTGATCTCGGTGATCTCGGCGCGCGGCACCTTCGTCTGCGCCCGCGCCTCCAGCGTCCGGTCGACGTCCTGCTTCGAGATCCGCCCACCGCGACCGCTCCCCTTGACGTCGTCGGCCGATAGTCCGCTCTCCGCCATCGCGCGCCGTGCGGACGGCGCCGCCCTCACCTCGCCGCCGTTGCTCTTGCTCGGAGCCGGCGCCGCCGGGGCGGCCGGGGCGGACGCGCCCGCGCCGATCTGATCAATCTCCGCGATCACGTCGCCGACCGCGACGGTCTCCCCGCTCTGACGCAGGATCTTGCGCAGCACCCCCGCTCCCGGCGAAGGCACCTCCAGCGTCGCCTTCTCGCTCTCGACCTCGACCAGCGGCTCGTCGGCCGCCACCTCGTCACCCTCGGCGCGCTTCCAGGCGCCCAGCGTCGCCTCGCGGATCGATTCGCCCAGCGCCGGGACACGCAGTGTGAGCGCCATCGTCTAGGTTCCCTTCCCGAACGCGTCGGTCATGATGCGAGCCTGCTCCTGCGCGTGTCGCTTGCCCGATCCCGTCGCCGGGCTGGCCGACAGCGGCCGGCTGACGCACGACCAGTGGAACGATCCCGCCAGCAGTCCCTGCAGCTCGCGGTTCATGTACGCCCATGCGCCCATGTTCTTCGGCTCTTCCTGCACCCAGACGACCGGCGTTCCATCGGCGTACACCGACAGCACTTCCAGGAGGTCGTCCCTGCGAAGCGGGTAAAGCTGCTCGACGCGCACGATCGCCACGTCATCGTAGCCGCGTTCCTCGCGCGTGGCGACGAGATCGTAATAGACCTTGCCCGTGCAGAGCAGGACGCGCTTGACCTGCTTCGGATCGCGCGCGCCCTCCTTCTGACTGCCTCCCTCGCCGTCGGGGATGATGTGCCGGAACCACCCGCCCGTGAAATCCGCCAGCGCCGACGTGGCCGCGGGCGATCGCAGCAGGCTCTTGGGCGACATGATGATCAGCGGCTTGCGATAGGGCCGCAGCACCTGCCGCCGCAGCGCATGGAAGTACTGCGCGGGCGTGGTCAGGTTGCAGACCTGCATGTTGTCGTTGACGCACAGGTTGAGGAAGCGATCGAGCCGGGCGTTCGAGTGCTCGGGCCCCTGCCCCTCCATGCCGTGCGGCAACAGCATCACCAGGCCGCTCACGCGGTGCCACTTCGCCTCCGACGAGCAGAGGAACTGGTCGATGATCACCTGCGCCGCGTTCACGAAGTCCCCGAACTGCGCCTCCCAGATCGTCAGCCCCTCCGGCATGTCCAGGCTGTAGCCGTAATCGAAGCCCAGCACGCCGCCCTCCGACAGCGGGCTGTCGCGCACCTCGAAGGTCCCCTGCTTGTCGCGCACGTGCGCGAGCGGCGTGTACTCGTGGCCGTCGTTGTAATCGATCAGTACGGCGTGCCGGTGGCTGAACGTCCCGCGCCGCGCGTCCTGTCCCGACAAGCGCACGCGCGTCCCCTGCGCCAGCAGCGTCCCGAACGCCAGCGCCTCGCCCATCCCCCAGTCGATCGGCTTTTCGCCGGCGCCCATCGCGGCGCGCCCGTCGACCACGACCGCCTTCAGCTTCGGGTGGACGTGGAAATCCGCGGGCAACGTCGCGATCGCGCGCGTCACCTCCTGGACCTCCGACAGCGAGGCGGCGGTCGGCACCTCCGGGACCTGGCTGTCCGGGCCGCCCTTGATGCGCGCCCAGGCGCCCGCGAACGTGCTGGGGCGGGGCGGCGTCTTCGACTTGGTCGCGATCTCCAGCTGCGCCTCCAGCTCGTGTCGTTTCCGGGCCGCGATGGCGTCCGTCTCCTCGACGGTGATGGCGGGCTCGCCGCCGGGCGCCGGATGGGCGCCGTCGTAGGCCAGGTACGCCATCCGGATCGACGGCTTGCTGGCGATCGTTCGGTACATGACCGGCTGGGTGTACGACGGTTCGTCGCCCTCGTTGTGCCCCAGCTTCCGGTAGCACCACAGCTCGATGATCGCGTCGCGGTGGAAGCGCTGGCGGAAGTCGATCGCCAGGTCGACCACCTGCGACACCGCCTCGGGATCCTCGCCGTTGACGTGGAAGATCGGGATCTGCAGCATGCGCGCGACGTCGGTCGCATACGTCGTCGACTTGGCGTCGCGCGGCGAGGTGGTGAACCCGACCTGGTTGTTGACGATGATGTGGACCGTGCCGCCGACGCGGTAGCCGTCGAGCTCCGACATGTTCAGCGACTCCGCGACGATCCCCTGGCCCGCGAAGGCGGCGTCGCCGTGGATCAGCAGGGGCAGGCAGCGGGTGCGGCCGGTGTCGGCGACGCGGTCCTGCTTGGCGCGCACCCGCCCCTGGACGACCGTGTTGACCCATTCCAGGTGGCTCGGGTTGAAGGCCAGCGACACGTGCACCTTGTGCGTCGCCGGATCGCCCGCCGCGGGCCCGAAGGTGCGATCGATCGAAAAGCCGAGGTGGTACTTGACGTCGCCGCCGCTCGACGGATCGTTCGGGTCGACCTTGTCCTGGAACTCGGCGAAGATCTCGGACGCCGGCTTCTGCAGCACGTTGGCCAGCACGTTCAGGCGCCCGCGGTGCGCCATGCCGATCACGATCTCGACCACGTTGGATCGCGCCGCGCGCTCGATCAGCCGCTCGAGCAGCGGGATCAGGCTCTCCGCCCCCTCCAGCGAGAAGCGCTTGTAGCCGAGGAACTTGTTCTGGAGGAACTGCTCCAGCACCTCGGCGCCGATCACCTGATCGAGGATCTGCAGCCGATCGGCGCGCGTCATCACCAGCCGGTTGCGCGTCGCCTCCATGCGGCTCTGCAGCCACGACCGCAGCTCGACGTCGTGCAGGTGCGCCAGCTCGACGCCGATCGTCCGACTGTAGGTCTCGCGCAGGAGGCCGACCAGATCGCGCAGCGTCGTCCGGTCGGGGCCGGCGACGTTCTCGCTGCTGAACACCAGGTCCAGGTCCTCGTCGGCCAGGCCGAAATCCTCGAGCGCGATCGGCGGCAGCTTGCGGCGCACCAGCCCGAGCGGATCCAGGTTGGCGGTCAGGTGGCCGAGCTCGCGGTAGCCCTCGACCAGGCGCTGAACACGCTCGGACAGGAGGCGCACCGAGATCCGGTTGCCGGTGACGCCGACGCTGGCGTTGGCGGCGGGCCCGCCGCCGTTCGAGAAGATGCTGCGCCGAAAGGCCGTGGGCGGCACCAGCGCCGCCACGGACGTCGTGCCATTGCCGTTGCCGTTGGTGGCGCCCAGCCCCTCGAAGGTGCGGCGCCAGGCCGGCTCGACGCTGGCGGGATCGTTCAGGAACTGGAAGTAGAGG